>CAZNNJ010000388.1:0-5754 GCA_964574305.1 uncultured Rhodospirillales bacterium
CGTCGGAGATCGAGATCGTCGCCAAGGGCAAGCGCGACCTGCTGGTCCCGACCGCGGATGGGGTGAAGGAGCCGCAGAACCGGCGGGTCCAGATCGTCTATGACGGCGGCCCGACTTCGTAAGGTTCGCCTTTAAGGCAAAAGCGAAACGGCGCCTCCTTTACGGGAAGCGCCGTTTTTTCTTTGCAAGTCTGAAACATTTTGGATCATTTCCCGTTTTCGCTCGGGCGCCGCTTGTTGCCCAGGCGGCGTCATGTGAAGTTTCGGGCAGCGGAGGGATGATTTGGACAGCAGAAAAACCGTATTTCTGACCGGTGCCACCGGCAATATGGGGCGGGAGGCGGTGAAGCGCATCGCCGCCCAAAGCGACCGGTTGCGGCTCAAGGTCTTGGTCCGGCCCGAGGAGCGCACCCATCCGGTGGTGCGCGAAATCGAACGCCGCAAGCTGGCCGAGATCGTCTGGGGCGACCTGACCGACGCCGCCTCGATCCGCGAAGGCGTCAAGGGCGCGGATATCGTGCTGCATGTCGGCGGGCTGGTCTCGCCGCTGGCGGACCGGCTGCCCAAGGACGTGGTCACCGCCGTCAATGTCGGCGGGGCACGCAACATCGTCGAGGCGATCCGTGCCGTCGGCGATCCGCGCACGACCCGGTTGGTCTATATCGGCACGGTGGCCGAGACCGGCAGCCGCAACGCCCCGATCCATTGGGGGCGGACCGGCGACCCGATCAAGATCAGCACCTATGACCATTATGCCGTCACCAAGACCCAGGCAGAGGCGATCGTCGCGGGGAGCGGCATCGACCATTGGGTCTCGCTGCGCCAGAGCGGCATGGCGCATTTCCAGATGCGGGAGATATTCGACCCGATCCTGTTCCACAATCCGTTCAACGGCGTGTTCGAATGGTCGACCGCCAATGACAGCGGCCGGCTGATGGCGGCGGTGTGCGGCGACGATGTGCCGGCGGAATTCTGGCGCGGCTTCTACAATATCGGAGGGGGCGCCGCCTCGCGCGTCGTCAATCATGAGTTCCTGGCGGCGAACACGGCCGAATTCCGTCGGATCATGCGGCCGCACTGGTTCGCGACACGTAACTTCCACGGCCAATGGTATTCGGATTCCGACCGGCTGCAGGCGCTGGTGCCGTTCCGCGAGCAGTCGATTTACGACTTCGCCGCCGAACTCAAGCGCCGGACGCCCTGGATCATGCGCACCGTGCCCCGGGTGCTTCCGGGCATCGTGCTGAAGCGGCTGGAGCAGCTGGCCGACGCACCCGGCGGCTCGCTCCACTGGTTCGCGAACGACGAGGAGGCGAAGATCAACGCCTATTTCGGCTCGCGCGCCGCCTGGGAAGCGATCCCGCGCGACTGGGACAGCTTTGCATTCGCCCAGCCTTCGCGTGAGCCTACCGAGCTCAGCCATGGCTATGATGAGAGCCGCGGACCCGAGGATTGGCGGCTGGACGACCTGCGCGCGGCGGCGGAGTTCCGCGGCGGCAAGTGCCTGGCCGGAAGCTTCGACGGGCCTGATATGCCGGTCGAGTGGCAGCCGTCCGCCGGCCACCGCTTCGCGATGACGCCCAGGCTCTATCTCAAGGGCGGCCATTGGTGTCCGGCGACGATGGTCGATTCCGCGAACTATGAGGCGGAGGCGAAGCGCAACCCGTTCTTCGCCCAGGTCTGGACCGAGGAGGCCGCCGCCTGACCATACATGCCTATCATTTTCTTTTTCTTTTTAGCGACGGAAAGATATACCAAGCCAAGGAATATAATAACTCTCAGCGCAGTGCCGGGATTCTCGGCGATGACCGCAGTGTTCAAGGGAAATAACGGCAAATGAAGTTCTCGATTATCTATGAAGCCCAGATGGTGGATCTCTCGCGCAAGAGCGAGCAACAGGTCTTCCACGATATGGTCGAGCAGTCGCTGCTGGCTGAGGAACTGGGTTTCGACTGCATCTGGGCGGTCGAGCATCACTGCCTGACGCGATACGCCCATATGTCGGCACCCGAGAGCTTCCTCGCCTTCATCGCCGGCGCGACCAAGCGCATCCATGTCGGCCACGGTGTCGTCTGCCTGCCCTTCAATATGAACCACCCGATCAAGGTGGCCGAGCGTATCGCGACCCTCGACCTGCTGTCGCGCGGCCGCCTGCATTTCGGCGTCGGCAAGGGTGGCACCCCGCAGGAGACCGGGGCTTTCGGCACGAACCTCGCCGACGTGCCCTCGCAGGTCGACGAATCGATGTACCTGATCCCGAAAATGTGGATGCAGGACGAGATCGAGCATCACGGCCTGATCGACATCCCGCCGCGCCCGGTGCATCCCAAGCCCTTCCAGGACCCGCACCCGCCGATGTACATGGCCTGCACCCGGCATGACTCACTGACCACGGCGGGCTCGCGCGGCCTCGGCGCTTTGGTCATGGGCTTCAACGGCGCTGGTGAGATCGCCGAGCGCAACGAGGCCTACCGCAAGGCCTTCAAGGCGCGCAAGCAAGAGGACCAGGTCGGCTACCGCCCGACCGACCATCTGGCGGCGCTGTGCGCTACCACCGTCCTCGACGATCGCGCCAAGGCCCGCCGCATCGGCATTCGCGGCCAGCGCTTCTTCGCCGAATCGATCGCCTACTGGTATGCCGGCGGCGCCCCGCCCCAGGTCGACGACCTGGACGAGGAGACCCAGCTGGCCCAGCTGAAGAGCTCAGAGAACCGCATGGTGGCCTTCCTGGGCGACCACGGCATTCCGGTGCTCTCTGACGCCACCGGCAACTACCACATCGAGGACGACGCCTACGGCACAGTGGAGGATTGCATCCGCCAGGTCGGCAGGATCATCGAGGCCGGCGCCGATGAGATCCTGTTCCTGGTCCAGATGGGCACCATCCCGCACGAAATCTCGATGGAGACCATCCGGAACATCGGCACCCATGTGATCCCGCATTTCCGCGCCAAGGGGATGTAAGGGAGGGTGATAGTTCCTTTGCCCTAGCAAGCGCTTGGCTGTAAGGTCTGGCGCAACAACGGGGTAAAGGAATATCCGCCATGTTGAGCGACAAGACGGTCCTTTTGACCGGGGCGTCCCAAGGGGTTGGAAAAGGCATGGCGCTGGCCGCGGCCGCCGCCGGCGCAGCTGTGGTCATCACCGCACGCAATCTGGAGGCGGCCGAGGGTGTGGCCCAGGAAATCCGGGCCGCTGCCGGGCGGGCGCTGGCTTTGCGGTGCGATGTAACCGACCGGGGCGAGGTCGAGGCCGCGGTCGCCGCCACGCTGCAGGAGTTCGGCCGGCTCGACGCGCTGGTCCACAACGCCACCAGCCGCTTCTCCGGCCGCGGCGCCCGGCTGGACAAAGTGACCGATGAGGACTGGAACGACCAGGTCGCGGTGGGCCTGCGCGCCACCTTTCACTGCGCCCAGGCGGCGCTGCCGGCGCTCAAGGCATCGGGCGGCAGCTTCATCATCCTCACCTCCAATGCCGGGATCGAAGGCAGCCTGCCGCTGCCGGTCTATTCGGCGATAAAGGGCGCGCAGCGCGGGCTGACGAAAAGCCTGGCGCGCGAATGGGGCCCGGACGGGGTGCGGGTCAATGCCATTGCGCCGGTGGCGATGACCCCGGCGATGGGCAAGTTCTTCGACGCCCAGCCCGAAATGCGCGGCTATATCGAATCGGGCGCTGCGCTGCGCCGGGTCGGCGACCCCGCGGCCGATATCGGCCCGGTGCTCAACTTCCTGATCGGGCCCGACAGCAGCTTCATCACGGGACAGACGCTGCTGGTGAACGGCGGCGCAACGATGGTTTAGGAGACGGTCGATGGCAGATTTGTTGGCCGGCAAGGTTGCGCTGGTGCTGGGCGGCGAGGCCGTTGGCGACGCAGTCGGGCAGGGCCTGTCGCGCTTGGGTGCGATGGTCTTCCGCAAGGTAGCCGAGACCTCCGGCGCCGCCGACCTGGTGGTGATCCCGGTGGTCGATCCGGGCGGCCTCACCCCGACACCGCTCGCCGAAATGGACGAGGCGGAATGGATCCGCCGCTGCGAGGCGCCGCTCGGCGCCGTGCGGACCGCCTTGCAGGAGGCGCATGCCGTGCTGACGGAGCGCGGCGGCGGCCGGATCGTGCTGCTGGTGCCCACGATCTCGATGATCGGCGCCGCCGACTTCGCCGCCTTCAGCGCGGTGGGCGAGGGCGCGCGGTCGCTCGCCAAGGCCGCCGCGCGCGGCTGGGGTGCGCAGGGCATCACCGTCAACTGCCTGGCCTTGACCCAGGAACAGCTCGCCCCCGGCGTCGAGGGAACCGTCACCGAGACGCGGGTACCCCCGGCGCTCGCCACGCCCGACCTTGAGAATGATGTCGCCGGCTTCATCGCTACCCTCGCCGTCGGCCCCGCCGTCGTCACCGGCACGACGATGATGCTAGACGGCGGCAACCTGATGTCGGTGTGATGAGCGGCAAGACGATCGATCTCAACCGCCGCGCCTATCTGGTCTGCGGCGCCGGCGGCGGGGCCATCGGCACGGCGATCTGCACGATCCTGGCGGAGGCAGGGGCGACGGTGGTTGCGGTCGATAAGGCCGAGCAGGGACGGGAGGTCGCGGCCAAGGCGCTTGAGCCGTTCGGCGGCAGCCATCTGGTGCTCGATGCCGACCTGACCGATACGGCTTCGGTCGAGGCGATGCTGGCCGAGGCGGCGGGCAAGGCAGGGGCGATCCGCGGTGCGGTCAATGTCGTCGGCGGGATGATGCCGCATCACTGGACCGCGCTCACCGATCCGCTGGCGCCCGAGGCGTTCGACGATGTCATGCGCTTCAACCTGAAGCCTGCGCTCAATGCCTCGACCGCCGTGGCGCGGGCTGTCGCCGCGCACGGCCTGGGCGGCAGCATCGTCAATGTCGCCTCGGCCGCCGGACTGATTTCGATGGCCTATGGCGCAGGCTACGGCGCGGCCAAGGCTGCGCTGATCAACCTGACCCGCACCATGGCGGTCGAATGGGGCCGCTATCGCCTGCGGGTCAACGCCGTGGCCCCCGGCACCATCCGCACCCAGCGTCTGTGGCGCGCCCGCTATGACCAGGGCGACAGCGGCGAGATGGAGCAGAAGACCCGCGACGTCATCCCGCTGGGCCGCCGCGGCGAGCCTGAGGATGTGGCCGGCGCGGTGCTCTATCTGCTCTCGGACCTGGCGGATTACGTCTCCGGCCAGGTGCTGGCCATCGACGGCGGGGCGCTGGCCCGGGCGCCCTATACGGACGGCGACAACCTGCCGGTCTTCGTCAGCGACCCGGCTCTGCGCAGCCGCCTGACCGGCGTCGACGACGCGTCGTGACGTTTTCCGGCTTGCGATAGTTCCTGTTATGTTCTAGATTGCCGCCTCCCAATTCATGAGGAGCCCAGCATGAGCGACAATCGCAAACTCGTCTTCTTCCATTCGCCGAACACCCGCTCGGCCGGTGTACGGGTGCTGCTGGAGGAACTCGGCGCGCCCTATGAGCTGCGCGTCCTCAACATGAAGGCGGGGGAGCAGCGGCAGGCCGAATACCTCAAGATCAACCCGATGGGAAAGGTGCCGGCGGTGCTGCATGGCGACGCGCTGATCACCGAGCAGGTCGCGCTCTATATCTATCTGCCCGATGCCTTCCCGGAGGCCGGGCTGGCGCCGGCGCTGACCGATCCGCTGCGCGGGCCCTATCTGCGCTGGATCGCCTATTACGGCTCCTGTTTCGAGCCGGGCGCCGTCGACCGCGCGCTGAAACGCGACCCGGC
>CAZNNJ010000389.1:0-5753 GCA_964574305.1 uncultured Rhodospirillales bacterium
CCGCCTCGCCCATCGAGACGGGCCGCGGGAGAAACCGCACGAAGGGGCCGGTCTCGCTGCGGTTCCGGGTGCACAGTCTGGAGACGTTGTTTCCGCGCTTGTACCCGCAGGTTTAGCGTGGAGGTGAAGCGCGCGGGGATGGATCAATTTTCCGAGGGCGGCTCGGCACGATCGACGATCAGAACTTCGGCGGGAACTTTGAGGGATTGCAGGCGGAGTCCGAGTTGCTCGGTGATGGCGGAGAAGATGGAGGGCCGCGAGCATGAGCTGCGTGAGGCGATCGAAACGCGCGAGGCGATGATGCGGGAGATCCATCATCGCGTGAAGAACAACCTGCAGATCGTCACCAGCCTGCTCAATCTCCAGGCCAAGGCCGTGCAGGGTGAGAGCGCCCAGCGCGCCTTCAACGACATCCAGACCCGTGTCCGCGCCTTGGCGCTGGTCCATCGCTATCTTTACGAGAGTGAAGACCTGCAATCGGTCAACCTGGCCGCCTTCCTGAAAGAGCTGGCCGCCAGCCTGCAGCTTTCCTACGGCATCTCGCAGGAGCAGGTGGCGATCGAGGTCGATGCCGACGAGGTCTGGGACGTATCCGACCGCGCCGTGCCGCTGGCGCTGTTCATGACCGAAACGATGAGCAACGCGCTGAAGCACGCCTTCCCGCAGGGGCGGCAGGGGGTCATCCGGATCGTGCTGAAGGCCGGGCAGGATTCGCTGGTCCGCTTCAGCGTCGAGGATAACGGCATCGGCCTGACCGAAGCGCAGGCGATCGCCCAGGGCCCGCAGGCCAGCCTGGGCATGTCGCTGATCAAGGCCTTCGCCCGCCAGGTCGACGGCAAGCTGACGATCAGCGGGCCGCCCGGGACCGTGGTGGCGATCGAGTTCATCAACAAATACCAGCCGCACGACGCGCCGAGCGACGCCGTGCGCAAATATGCCTGGGCGGTCTAGCGCCCTTTCTTCGCCGGCGGTTCCTTACGGCCGAACAGCCCGAGTATCTGCGGCCGTATCCCGATCACCAGGCCCAGCACCGCGGCGGCGAGCACGATCTGTGGCGTCGCCTTGCGCAAATGTTTGCCGATCTCGGCGCCAATGGCGAGACCGGCCTCGAAATCCTTGTCCTTGATGTCTGCCCCAAGCTGTTCGGCCTGGGACTTGATCAGCTCGACCAGCGGCGAGGCAGCGACCACCGGCTTGGGCTTGAAGATCGCCCTGCCGACCAGCATCAGCACGATCAGGGCCAGATTGGCGCCAAAGAGGATCGCGGCGGCGCTGACATCGTCGAGGCGAAGCGACAGCCAGCGATAGACAAGGACATACAGGAAGACCAGCGCGGCCAGGGCGAACACGGCCAGGACCGAATAGAACAGCAGGAATCCCCTCAGCCGCTGGGTCACGGCCCGGATCAGCGCCTGCCCGATCAGGATCTCGGCGCCATCCCGGATCAGCCCGCTACCGCTCCGCAGCAGAAAGGCGACGAGACCGCTCATCGATGCATTTTGTGGGTTGCGGCGGCCGGCGCCGGCGTGATCGATCGAACAGCCGGCCGATCAGGATGCCGACACCGAAGGCGATCCGCCCGCTGGAGCCCGGGCGTTCCTCGATATGGTCGCCCAGATCGTCCAGGGCCTGGCGGCCCTGGTCCTTGGCGTCATGGGTCAGGCGGTCGAGCCGGCCCTTCAGCGAATCGATCTGGTCATGGACCGTCTCGGAGGTCAGGCCTTTGAGGGCAGCGCTGAGATTGGCGATATCAGCCCTGAGCTTGGCCAAGTCGTCCTTGACCGCGCCGAATTCGCCTTCAACATCATGTGAGGTCATGGTAGGTCTCCCGATCGGAATGTGCGGCGGATCATAGGCACAGTTTCAAGTGCCTGCACCTGTCGTCCTTGATAAATCTCAAATGACGGGTCAAGTCGGAAAGGGACCGGTAATTTCATCGGGTCTGGCGCCATTCTGCCGGCATCGATGCGCTGGTCTTGTCTAGCGCGCCGATTTTCCAGCATATTAGTTCCATTCAAGGCCGGATAGGAAAGTTCCGGGATGTTGGGAACACTGCTGTGCCGGACGGCATACCGATTTCTTTTTGACTTCCTTTCCAACCCCAGCCCGGGGTGATGGTTCCGTTACCTGAGCGACCTGGCGAAGTTTTCGGCGACACCATGGACACATTTTCCGACCTTGCGTGTTCAGATTATGGCGAAACCGAGGCTGTCATCGTTTCAGCCCCGGATGTCAGGCTCGTGAGACCTAAGTTTCGGACATTCTGAGTAAGCCCAAGCTGCGTGGCTAATGCGGAGGAACTGTGGCGGATAAGCAAAACCCGGGACGAAAGGAACCCCGCAGACCGAGCAAATCCAGCAATGGCGGCAACGCCGGCTTCGACAGCTGGCTGGAGACCAAGCTGCGGACCGCCTACAGCTCCGTCCTCGACGAGCCGATCCCGGAAGACCTGATCCAGCTCATCTCGCAGAAGCTCAAAGACTAAGCGTCAGCGAACCTTGGCGGGCGTGGCGAATGACAGCGCCTGCACGATCGCCACCTTCAGCGTCTCCGGATCGAACGGCTTGGTGACGATGAAGGCCGGCTCAACCCGGTCGCCGGTCAGCAGCCGCTCGGGGAAGCCGGTGACGAAGATCACCGGCGCGTCCATCGACTGCATGATCTCCTGCACCGTGACGATGCCGCTGTCGCCGTCCTGAAGCTGAACGTCGGCCAGGACCAGCCCGGGCTGATGCTTGCGGGCCAGATCCACCGCCTCGGCCTGGCGGCCGGCGACGCCGATCACCTCATGCCCCAGCGATTCGACGATGCCGGCGACATCCATGGCGATGACCGGCTCGTCCTCGATGATCAGCACTTTGGTCGTGGCCTGCCGGCGCAGTTCCTGGCGCGCCAGATCCAGCTTGCGGATGACGTCGGCCTCCTCCAGGTCGAGGATCCGCGCGGTCTCGGCGGTCGAGAACCGCTCCAGCGCGATCAGCAGCAGCACCTGGCGCTCGACCGATGGCAGCGCCGCCAGCTGGCGGTTGATGCTGCTTTCGTCGGCGCCCCCTTCCGCCTCGGGAATGGCGCTGTCGACGATGTCCCAGGCGTCGTGGAAGACGGCGAAGAGCTCAACCCTCAGATCCGCCGCGTTCTTGATCCGCACCGGCTCGGCCAGGATGGCCTCGAGGCAGAGACGGACATATTCGTCGCCGGTCGACTGCGACCCGGTCAACGCCCGCGCATACCGGCGCAGGTAGGGCAGAAGGCGGACGACATCGTGGGACACGCTCATGGACACGACCTCTTTTCGTTCTTGGCGGGCCAACGCGCTCCTGCAGGATCTGGCCGACGCCAAGCCGGTTGCTCGTCAGGATTTATGCTGCCGGGGCGCAAGGAAGACAAACACTGTCTCGTTTCGAAATAACTTAGGGCGGCAATATGGCATAAACCCGGCACGCTCGCTTAGGGTCCATCATGAAAGTGTTAAATGCGCGCATTTCCCGGCGTCGCGGCGGCCTGCGCGCAGGATAATCGTCAGGTGCCGCGCGAAGACGGCGGCCAGTCGGCACCCGTACCGCCCTCACGCGGCTCGCCGGCCAGGCCGCGCGATTTCGCCAGCACTTTCTTCAGCTCGTTGCGGGCGCGGTTGAGGCGCGACTTGATCGTGCCGACGGCGCAGCCGCAAACCTCCGACGCCTCCTCATAGCTCAGGCCCGCGGCGGAGACGAGGACCAGGATCTCGCGATGCTCGACCGACATGCGCTGCAGCGCGTTGGCGACCTCGTTGACCTCGACCACATGCTCCTGGTTGGGCGCGCTGGGCAGCGCGGCCTCGGGGATTTCGCCGATCGTCTCGACCTCGATGCGGGTGCGGCGCAGGCCGTTGATATAATGGTTGCGCAGGATCGTCATCAGCCAGGCCTTGAGATATGTCCCCGGCTGGAACTGCGCCTCGGCCGACAGGGCCTTCAGCACCGTGTCGTTGACCAGGTCGTCGGCACGGTCGCGGTGCCCGGTCAACGCCCGCGCCACGGCGCGCAGATGCGGCAGATGGGCGACCAGCTCCGTCCGGAAGTCGGTCGCCGGCGCGCCGTCCTGTGTCTGCGGTCCCGCGGATCGCTCGTCATGTACGCGATCCGTCCGATGAGTGTCTGTCATGCCTGCTCTATGGGCGCCAGGTCGGACTGGGCGAACTGGGTGTCGAGAGTGTGCGTGTTCAACATACATGGTTCCAGTCACATAAGCGGTAGCGCCGGAAATAGAAGCCTCCTCGAACGCGCGGGGTTCCAACGGTTCCATCTTTCGGCTACGCAAATGCGATGCGAATCAGGGATGTTCTGCTGGCGTTGGCGGCGATGCTGCTGTGGGGGCTGAATTTCGCCGTCGCCAAGCTGGCGCTGGCCGAATTTCCGCCGATCTTGCTGACCGCAATGCGTTTTACGTTGGTTGCGCTGATTCTCCTGCCCCTGGCGCCCAAGCCGACGCAGATCAAGCCGCTGGCCGAGCTGGGCCTGATCCTGGGCTTCCTGCATTTTCCGATGGTCTTTTCCGGCCTGAAGCTGCTCGACGCCTCGACCTCCGCGATCGTCTTGCAGCTGCAGGTGCCGCTGGGCGTCGTCATGGCGGCGGTGCTGCTGGGCGAGAAGCTCAGCTGGCGGCACTGGCTGGGCATGGCGATCGCGTTCTGCGGTGTCGCGCTGATCGCCGGCGCGCCGAGGCTCGAGGCCAACCGCGTCGGGCTGATCTTCCTGCTGACCGCAGCAACCGCCTGGGGCTACAGCACCGTCCAGCTGAAGCGGCTGGGATCGATCCATCCCTTCACGCTGAACGGCTGGCTGGGCCTGTTCATCGCGGCCGAGCTGCTGTTCGTCAGCCTGGGCATCGAGGGCTCGCCCTTGCCGTATATCGCCGCCGCGACATGGCGGGGCTGGGTCGGTCTGGCCTATGTCAGCCTGGTCTCCACCATCATCGCCTTCGGCCTGTGGTCGCGTCTGGTGGCGCGCTATTCGGTCGGGCAGACATTGCCTTTCATGCTGACCGTGCCGCTGTTCGCCATTGCCGGCGGCATCGTGCTGAACGGCGACCGAATGACCGCCGACATTATCGCGGGCGGCCTGCTGACCCTGGCCGGCGTCGCCCTGATCGTGCTCAGGCGTCCGGCGCGGCGGCTGGAACCGGCGGTGGCAAGCCCGTCATGACCGGCCCATGGTGAACAGCATCACGGTGCGCGAACGGCCTTCGCCCAACCACGGCCCCCGCCGAGCCGCCGTCGACATGCTGATCATTCATTATACCGGCATGGTAAGCGCCGAGGCGGCGCTCGAACGGCTGTGCGACCCCGCGAGTGAGGTCAGCGCCCATTATCTGGTCGAGGAGGACGGGACGGCCTGGCGGCTGGTGCCGGAGAACCGGCGGGCCTGGCATGCCGGCCGCGCCTTCTGGGCGGGTGAGACCGACATCAACAGCCGCTCGATCGGCATCGAGCTGGCCAATCCCGGCCATGAGAATGGCTATCGCCCGTTCCCCGACGCCCAGGTGGCGGTGCTGGAGCGGCTGTGCCGGGATATTCTGAGCCGCTTTCCCATACCGTCCCACCTGGTGCTCGGCCACGCCGATGTCGCGCCGGGGCGAAAGCTCGATCCCGGCGAGCTGTTCGACTGGCATAGGCTGGCCGCCGCCGGCATTGGCCTATGGCCTGACGACAGCCCCGCCGACCCGGGCGATTTCGCCGGGGATATGCGCCGTTTCGGCTATGAAAATGCCTTGCC
>CAZNNJ010000390.1:0-3559 GCA_964574305.1 uncultured Rhodospirillales bacterium
GCACATGGGCTTGGTGCCGTAATTGATGAAGGCATTGACCATGCCCTGCAGCCCGCCGATCGCGGCGGTGGAGACCGCGCGGAGGAAAATCTGCCAGTAGGGGTAACGGTAGAGCGCGCTTTCTTTGGGCGCGCTGCCGGGATTGGTGCCTTCGGTCGCGTCTTTCATCAGGTGGGTGCGATGCTCTGGTACGAAGGCGCCCTCGACGACGATGTCCTGGCTGCCGGTGCCCTTCAGCCCGATCACCTTCCAGGTATCGATGATCTGATAATCGGAACGCGGCAGCAGGAAGGTGCGGAAATCCGCATCCAGGAAGGATTCATGAGCGTCGCCGTGATCGACCACGCCGCCTAAGAATATCCAGTCGCAATGCTCCGTGCCGCTAGAGAAGCGCCACCGCCCGGTCAGGCGATAGCCGCCCTCCGCCGGCACCGCCTTGCCTGGCGAATAGGGCGAGGCGATCAGCGCGGTGTTGTCCTTGCCCCACACGTCCTCGGCCGCCTTGTCGTCGAACAGGGCCAGATGGAAGGTGTGGACGCCAAGAATGCCGAACACCCAGCCGACCGAGACGTCGCCCTCGGCCAGCGCGGCCTGCACGTCGAAGAAGGTGCGCGGTTGCAACTCCCAGCCGCCCCAGCGCTTGGGCTGGAAAATCTTGAAGAAACCGGCAGCCTTCAGGTCGGCCATCGTCTCGTCGAGGATTCGGCGGTTGGCCTGCTGGGCCGGGGCGCGCTCGATCAGAGTTGGAATCAGCGCGCGGGCACGCGTCACCAGCTCCTTCGGCGACGGTACGTCGGAGGTGATCGGATTGACCATCGTGGGTTTCCTGGGCAACTCTAATAAATTTATCTTAATTTCCCCATAAAAGCCACTGATTCGATCTCCATCAGCAGGTCCGTTATTAGTAAAGCGCTAATAATGACAGTTGTCGAGGCTGGTGATTTATCTTTGAACAACATGGCTTTCTCCTCCGCATAGCCTTGATAGGCAGACTTGTCGACCAGATAGCATCGAAGCGACACAACATCCGCAAGGGAAGCCCCGGCTTCGGCCAAGACCGCCGCGATATTCTCGAAACATTGCCGCGCCTGAGCGGCCGGATCGCCGACGCCGACGACCTTTCCATCCTTGAGCGCGACTTGGCCCGACACGGTAATCCAGTCGCCGCAGCGCACCGCCTGGCTCATGCCGGGAAAGGACATCCCGGGCGGGTTGAGCCGTTCGACCCCGCTCATGGCCAGCCCGCCCTGGGCGCCGGGGCGCGGGCGACGTCGATCCGGCCCTGGCGCAGTTCGATCGTCAGCTCCGGCGCATGCTCGGTGGCGCAGCAGACGAACAGGTCGCGCCCGTCGGCCCCGCCCAGCATGCAGGCATAGGGCGCGCCGTCCGCGATGGGCACCGTGTCGACCACAGCGCCGCCGCGCCTCACACGCAGAACCGCGTTCACGAAGGGCGCGGCGACCCAGATGCATTCATCGGCGTCCAGGCAGATGCCGTCCGGCATGCGGCCGTCGAGGTCGGCGAACAGCCGCCGATTGGTCAGCCTGCCGTCGCCGGCGATGTCGTATTCGGTCAGGCAGCTGCCGTAGGATTCGGCGACGATCAGCCGCTTGCCGTCTTCCGCGATCACCGGGCCGTTGGGGCAAGCGATGTTCTCGGCGGCGATGCCGACCGTCCCGTCGGGGGCGACCAGGGCCATGACGGTCGGGCGGAATTCCTCGCCGGCATGGAAGTCGAAGCCGATATTGCCGACGAAGGCGCGGCCCATCTTGTCGACCACCATGTCGTTGCTGTGGCCGGGATGGACGGCGGCGAGGTCGGCATGCAGGGTCAGCTGGCCGTTCCGGCGGCGGAACAGCTTATGGTCCATCATCGAGACGACCAGCAGGTCGCCGTCCGGCAGCCAGCCCATGCCCGACGGGCGCCCGGCAACCTCGAACGAGTCGGCTCGCGATCCGTCCGGCTCCAGCACATGGACCGTGCAGTCATGCTGGTCCGAGAACCACAGCTGCCCCTTATGCCAGCGCGGCCCCTCCGGAAAGACGAAGCCGACGGCGATCGTCCGGGCGGGAATTTCCATCGCTCAGTTCCGGGCGCAGGCGCGCAGGATGCCGCCCAGCTTGGCAATGCCGTCGGCGACCACCTGCTCCGACACGTGGCTATAGGCCAGGCGCAGGAACTGCCGCCCATCGGTCTCGCCCATGAAGCGCTCGCCGGGGCGGAAGAAGATGCCCTCGCGCTCGGCCAGCCGGGCGGCGCGGGCCCAGTCGACCCGGTTGTCGATCTCGACCCAGAGGTAGAATGAGCCGCGCGGTTCGCGGAATTTCACATACGGCGTGCAATGCTCCTTCATCGCCTTGACCGCGACGGAGGCCTTGGATTTGTAGATCGCCCGCGCCTTCTCCAGGTGCGGCTCCAGCAGCCCTTCCTTCAGATACTCGTCCATCACCCGGGCCAGCCACTGGCCGACGCCGAGGTCCTGGCGCACGGCGGCCAGTGCCCCGATGGCGCGCGGATCGCCGGCCATCCAGCCGAGCCGCAGGCCCGGCGCGACGATCTTGCTGAAGCTGCCGCACTGGATGACGAGGCCGCTATCGTCCATCGACAGCAGGGTCGGCAGGTCCTCGCCGGCGAAGCGCAGGTCGCCATAGACCTCGTCCTCGACGATGACGAAGCCGTGCTGCTTGCCCAGGTCCAGCAGCTGATGCCGGCGCGAGATCGACATTTCGGTGTTGGTCGGCGTCTGGAAGGTCGGGATGCAATAGACCATCTTGACCCGCTTGCCCTCGGCCGCGATCGCCTTGAGCATCTCTGGGATCGCCTCGACTTCCATCCCCTGGTGGTCGACCGGCACCGGCCGCACGTCGGCGCCCACCATGCTCATATAGCGCAGCGCATAGGGGAAGTACGCGGCCTCCACCAGCACCACGTCCCCGGGATTTACGACGCCGTTGACCGCCAGCGAGATGCCCTGGACCGAGCCCGAGGTCAGGATGAAGCCCATCGGGCCGAGATCGCGCCCCTGCATCCGCTTCAGCCGCTCGGCCAGGCGGATGCGCAAGCCGCGATAGCCGAAGACCAGCTCCTCATAGCCGGTGGCGGGGTCGAAATAATCGAGCACCGCGGGTCCGTCGCGATCCAGCACGAACTTGGTCAGGCGGACGAGGTCTTCCTTGGGGAAGCTTTCGGGCGCGGCCAGGCCCTGGTCGAAATTGAAGACCGCCGGCACCTCGGGGTTGGGGAAGAAGAGCGGCGGGCCGTCGCCCGCGACAGCCGAATACAGCTTCTCGATCTCGACGCTCATCGCTTCCCCACGAGTCTTTACAATTTGTGAATTAGTTCAGCACCGCGCAGTCGTGGTCAAGCAGGCTTTCGCTGGATGCGGCATCCATAGCGGCGATGCTGGCGCGGTCGGCCAGCAGATAGAAGCCGGGTTTGCCGTCGGGGAAGATCGCGCCGGCCACGGTCAGCGTCTCCCGCCCCATGCCGGCGCCGGCTTCCTCATCGCCCTCGGACAGCACCTTGAACGGGTTGCGCTCCAGCACCTCGCCCGCCAGCC
>CAZNNJ010000390.1:3569-5748 GCA_964574305.1 uncultured Rhodospirillales bacterium
AAGGAACAGTACATGGGTGCGCTACCGAGACTCCGCCGCGCGCCCGCAGGGAGGGGTAGGGCAGGCGGGCGGGATGGAACTTGGGGGGGTCCCATGTGTTGCCGATCCTGGTGTCGTTGTCCTTCAGCGCCTGGCGCACTTCGGGCCGGATGCAGTCGATATGGATATGCAGCTGGTTCTGGCTGCGCCCGTAGGCCGAGTTGACCGACAGGCCGATATCATCGCGCGGGATCGGTTTGCCGGCCTGTCGCTCGGTGAAGCGGCGGGCGGCCCAGGCGGCGGCGAAATAGTTCGGGGCGTCCGGCGTCAGCGTATGCCGGTCCTCGATGCCGGTGACGACCGTGGTCGGGATCAGCAGGAACTGGGTGTTGCCGCGCCGGTCCTTCAGCACGGCGAAGCCGCCCTTGAGATCGACCTCGGCGCAGGGCGCCGGGCCTTTCCCCGCCTTCTGGTGGGGAACGCACTGGCCGATGACGATGTTCTTCAGCGCGTCGGAATCGGCGCAGGCCGGCAGGGCGGCCAGAACGATACTGGCCGCCAGCCAGACGACCCTCACGGGTCGGACCGCTCGGTCAGCCTCGTCCAGAAGCTGTCGGCGCCGGCGGCGGCGACCTGGGCGCCCAGTATCCGCGACCAGTGGCTGTCATTGCCGAACTCGGACCGCCAGGACCACAGGCGGCGGGTCAGCGGATGCAGGCTGTATTCCTTGGTGAAGCCGATCGCGCCATGAACCTGGTGCGCGGTCGATGTGCCGACGCCGATCGCCATGTTGGCGCGCAGCTTGGCCGCCGCGACCTCGAACGAAGCCGCGCCGTCATACTTGCCGGCGGCGGCGAAGGCGGCTTGGCCGGCGCAGTTCACCGCCGCTGCCTCCTCGGCGAACACCGCCAGGTTCTGCTGCAGTGCCTGGAACTTGCCGATCGGCTTGCCGAACTGCACCCGCTCATTGGCATAGGCGATCGACTGGGCCAGCGCCGCATCCATTGAGCCGGCGATCTGGGCGGTGCGGATCAGCGCGCCCAGCATGGTGAGATCGGCATCGCAAGGTGCCTGGACGACCGGGGCGCCGGTGAAGCGCAACGTGTCGCGCGGCTCGTCGGCGGGGTTCTGATGCGGCTCGACAGCGGCGTCGCCGGCGCTGAACCGAGTCAGCTTTCCGTCCAGCAGCGCGACGACGATGGCGGCCTCCCGCCCCCAGGGGACGTTACCAAGCGTGCCGGTGAAGCTGCCGCCGGCGATCGTGCCCTCGGCCTGCGGTGCAATGGTGGCCAGGCCCTCGGCCGGCCCCAGCCCGCACCGGTTCAGCAGCCAGGCGGCGAGGATCGCCTCGCCCACCGGCAACGGCAGGGCGTGATAGCCGGCCAGCCGCAGAACGGCGAAGGCATCGGTCCAACTGCCGCCAAAGCCGCCGTCGGTCTCCGGCACCAGCAGCAAGGGGAAGGCGGCCTCTTCGACCGGCCCCCACAGCTCGGCGAACGGGGCGTTCCGCTTTTCCGCCAGATCGGCGAACAGGCGGGCGGCGGCGTCGGTCAGGAGGTTTTCGTCGCTCATCTTAGGCCCAGGTTCCGCGCGACGATGCCGCGCAAGATTTCGCGGGTGCCGCCCCGCATGGAGAAGGAGGGCGTGATCTGCAGCAGCAGGGCGGTCATCCGTGCCAGGTCCGCGTTTCCGGCAAGGTCGAGCTCGGCCGCGGCCTGGACCAGGCGGGGCAGCTCCTGCTCGAAGCTGTTGCCCAGGTCCTTGACGATGGCTGCCTCCAGCATCGGGTCGTTGCCCGCCGCCAGCTGCGCCGCCGTGGACATCGACATCTGGCGCAAGGTCCACAGCTCGGCGCTGAGGCGTCCGATCAATGCGGTCATTGCGGCGTCGGGGTTGGGGCCGGCGACGCGTACCAGCTCCAGGAACAGGGCGAAGCACGAGAGATAGCGTTCGGGGCCCGAGCGTTCCAGCGACAGCTCGGCGGTCACCTGCTTCCAGCCGTCGCCCTCGGTGCCGACGATCATGTCGCCGGGGATATAGAGGTCGTCGAAGAAGACCTCGTTGAAATCGTGCCCGCCGGCCAAGTCGATGATCGGGCGGACGGTGACGGCGGGGTCGGTCAGATCGACCAGGAACTGGGAAAGGCCCTCATGCCGCCCGCCCGGCTCCCCGGTGCGCAACAGCGCGATCATCAGCCCTG
>CAZNNJ010000391.1:0-5744 GCA_964574305.1 uncultured Rhodospirillales bacterium
CCGATGGCGCTCTGTTCTGCTGCAACAACGGCGGCTTCGCCTGGATCGAGGAGAACAGCCTTCTCCGACCAAAGGGACAGTCCGCCGACTACCAGACCGGCCGCATCGAGCGCATCGATCCGGCGACAGGAGAAGTGACGCGCCTGTACGATCGCTTAGGCGGTCATCCGCTCCGCGGCCCCAACGGCTTGGTCTTCCGGCGACGGGGCGGCTATCGCCCTGTCATCCTGCCTCATTTGCCGGCGGGCAGCGTAAACCCGTAAAGGTCGGTCCCGGCCGCGACGACGATGAATTGCTGCTGGCCGATCTTGTAGGTGATCGGCGCGCCGTTCGTGGACGTGCCCAGATTGACCCGCCACAGCGTGTGGCCGTCGGCCGCGTCCAGCGCGACGAAATCCTGGGCGGTATCGCCGGCGAAGACCAGCTTTCCCGCCGTGCTCAGCACGCCGCCGAAGCTGACGCCGGGATCGAACTTGTGCTGCCAGCGTATCTTGCCGGTCGTGTAATCGATCGCGCTCACCGCCGGATGCGGCTCCAGCATGTCGTCTCGTCCGGCGAAGCCGATTGGCCGGGGGCTGAGGTCGGTCAGATAATAGATGCTTGGCGTCTCGTTGGTCTGGACGAACAGCAACCCGCTGTCGGGATCGAAGGCCGGCGGCGGCCAGTTGGCGGCGCCGCCCGAGCCTGGATTGACCAGCGTGCCGTCGGTCCCCGGCTCCTTGGCCGGGTCGGGGATCGGCTGGCCTCGGCTGTTCAGCCCCTTGGCCCAGTTCACAGCCGCGTAGGGCTCGGTCAGAAGATGCTCGCCGGTCTTGCGGTCCAGCACGAAGAAATAGCCGTTGCGGCTGGCCTGGATCAGCAGCTTGCGCGGCTTGCCCTGGAAATTGCCGTCGATCAGGACCGGCGTCTGCACTGCGTCCCAGTCATGCGTGTCATGCGGCGAGACCTGATAGTACCATTCCATCTTCCCCGTATCGGCATCGAGCGCGACGATCGAGCAGGTGAACAGATTGTCGCCCTTGCGGCCGTGGCCGGCATGGACCGGGTTGGGGTTGCCGGTGCCCCAATAGATCAGGTTGGTCTCAGGGTCGAAGGTCCCGGGCATCCACGGCATGCCGCCGCCATGCTCCATCGCTTGCGTGTCGGGCCATGTCTCCGAACCTTTCTCGCCGGGCTTTGGCGTCACCCGCCATTGCCATTGCAGCGCCCCGGTCTCCGGATCGCGCGCCTGGAGATAGCCGGGCAGGTCGAGCGAATCGCCGCCCGAGGCGACGATGATGTGGTTCTTGACGATGATCGGCGCCATCGTCGCGAAATAGCCGAGGCGGACATCGGCGAATTCGACCCGCCATTTCTCCTTGCCGGTCGCGGCGTCCAGCGCCACCAGGTGGCTGTCCGGCGTCTCGACATAGACCGTGCCGCCCAGGACGGCGACGCCGCGATTGCCGATGGCGCTGCCCGACTTGGTCGTATAGGTCCAGATCTCGCGGCCGGTGCGGGCATCGACCGCCCAGACCTGGTTGGGCATCGAGAAATAGAGCACACCGTCGACCTCGAGCGGCGTCGCCTTGATCGCCGGCTTGAGCCCCATCCCGGCCGGTACCTGGGCGTGATAGACCCAGCTCAGTGCCAGCGAGCCGACATTGCCTTCGTTGATCTGGTCAAGCTTGCTGTGATGCTGCCCGGTATCGTCGCCGTGATAGGTCGGCCAGGATTGGGCGGAAGCCGTGCCGGCGAGCAAGGTCAGCAGAAGTGCGGCGGAGGCTCTCATTTCAGCTCCAGCAGATAGGCGAGCAGATTGTGCAGGTCGGCGTCGGTCAGCTTGGATAACGCCTTGCGGTGGCCGTCGAGCGGGTCGTGGAACTCGACCTTCAGGTCCGGCGCACGGGCGAAGGAATGGAACGCGCCGGCCTCGTCGCGGAGCGCCACGTCGTATTCGGTGGCATAGACCAGCGGGCCGGAGACCGGCTTGCCGCCCGCAGGCGTCACCGTCACCGTGACCTGCGGCAGGGAGACCGGCCGCATCTTCACGCCGACGTAATAGAGGACGGTCGGGCCTGGGAAGGCGATGGCGCCCTCCAGCTCGTCCGGCTTGTACTTGGCCGAAACATGGGCCAGGTCGCCGGTCGGGGCGTGGCAGTCTTTGCAGCCGCCGGCGCCGTTGAAATAGCGCTCCCCGGCCTTGGCGTCGCCGGTCGAGCCCGGCTGGATCTTATAGGTGAAGCGGTTGGCGGCGTTGCTGATGCGGGAGTGCAGGAACGCGGCGATGTCCTGCGCATGATCGGCCAGCTGGGGGAAGGCAGGCATGCCCTTGTCCGTCCGGCCCTTGGCCAGCAGCTCCTGGATCAGCTCGCCCTTCTCGTCCTGATTGACCAGCGGCGACTGCACCAGATCGGGCGCCCGCTGGCTGCCGCGCGCGTCGCTGCCGTGGCAGAAGGCGCAGTTGCCGACGAAATCCTTCTCGCCGCGCGTCGCGGCGTCGTTGTCGATCTTCCAGCGCGCCATCTGCGCCTGGGCATCCCATCCGGTGCCAAGCATGAGCAACGCAGCCAGCACGCCGACCCAATGAACCCTCATCTCCCTGCCGGCCCCTTCCCCGAGATTGACCTTGCACCGACAGCACTACTATAGGCTCGACAACTATGCAATCGATTGCATAAACTGCATCGGCCAACGAAACGGGGAGGATGAGATGGTGGAACTGACCAGGCGGGCTTTCACGCGCGGCGCGGCGATGGCCTTGGCGGGCATGACCGGGGCAGGGGCATTCGCTCGGCATGCGGGTGCCCAACCGCTCGACCTGCCCATCGGGCTTCAGCTCTATACGGTCGGCGACGACCTGCAGAAGGATTTCGAGGGCACGATGAAGACGATCGCCGAGATCGGCTATCGCCAGATCGAAGGCAATCTCAGCGTCGCCGGCAAGACGCCGAAGGAGATCGCGGATTTCGCCAAGAGCCTCGGGCTGGGCTGGCGCAGCATCCATACCTCCATCCCCGAGCTTCAGGGCGGCATCGACAAAATCATCGAGCAAGCCCATTCGGTCGGCATCGAATACATCATCTGCGCCGCGCCCTGGGTGAAGGACCCGTCGCGGATCAAGAAGCTCGACCCGTCCGACCCGCTGGTCAAGGTCTACGGCAAATACGCGCCCTATGTCGCCGTGCTGAACAGCCTGACGCTCGATGACTGGCGCTGGTGCGGCGACCAGTTCAACGCGATGGGGGAGAAGGTGACGAAAGCCGGGATGACCTTCGGCTATCACAACCACAATTTCGAGTTCAAGAAATTCGGCGACATCCTGCCCTATGACGAGCTGATCGCCCGGACCGACCCCAACTCTGTTTCGTTCGAGCTCGATTGCGGCTGGATGGCCAGCGCCGGCTACGATCCGGCCGACTACCTCACCAAATACCCCAAGCGCTACCGCCTGCTGCACATCAAGGACCTGGCGGCGAACCAGCCCAAGGGCGGCAGCGAGACCACCGAGGTCGGCAGCGGGACGGTCGATTGGAAGTCGATCTTCAAGGCCGCCCACGGCGCGGCGGTCACCGGATACTATGTCGAGCAGGAGCCGCCCTACAAGCGGCCGCCGCTGGAGTCGGCGCGGATGAGCTACAACTACCTGAAGGGGCTGACGGTCTAGCGGTTGGTAGCCTAGCCATTTTTGGTCGCTACCCACTCCTTAATCGTCATGGCCGGGCTTGACCCGGCCATCCACGCAGTCCCGCCTGCGCCTACGTCGAAGAATTGCGCTAGTGGCACCCCGTGGATGCCCGGGTCAAGCCCGGGCATGACGATTTAAGGCATTCGGGCGAGCCGAGGGACCGGAACAGAGAACTAGCTCTCCGCCGTCATCTGGCAGCGGAGCACCAGCGCCACAAGCTCCGCCAGGCGGCTGACGCCGGCCTTGCTCATTGCGTTGCGCAGATGGGTGCGCACGGTCAGGATCGCGTTGCCGTGGGCCTTGGCAATCTCCTCTGGAGACATGCCTTCGGCAAGCGCGATCGCCACCCGCGCCTCGGCGACCGTCAGGCCCAGTATGGCGCGCAGGCCCGCGACCGAGATTGCCGGCTTCTGCTCGGGATCGACGATGAACACCACGACCGCGCCGTTCGAATAGCCGAAATCGAGCGCGCTGGCCGGGATCGGCGCGATCATCAGCGACCAGGGCAGCGCCGAACTGCGCCGCGGCACCGCGACGATGTCGCCAGCCGAGCTGCCCTTCATCTGGGCGGTCTGCCCGGCCATCATCAGGGCGCGGTAGAGCTGGACCTCCGCCTCCTGGTCCTGGCAGCCGATGCGGCCGTCGCGATACTGGATCAGCCCGTCATTCATCGCCAGGAAGCGCTTCGCCCGGTCGTTGCAGTAGAAGAAGCGGCCGTCCGGCTGGAGCAGCACGACGCCCCGGTTCAGGCTGTCGAAAGCCCGCTCGATCGCGCGCGATTGGAAGGTCAGGCCCGACATCTGCCGGTGGACCTGGCCGGCACGCCTGAGATGCGGGCTCAGCTCCTGCAGGATGGAGACGTTGCGCCTTTGCAGGTCGTCGTCGGCCTCCTGGTAAAGGACGCTGAAATTCATGTAGCGCAGATTTTCCTTGAATACCGAGACCGTCACTCCGGTGACGAGGTTCTGGGGCCTCAGCCAGTCCTCATAGAACTCGGATTTCAGCGTCACCTCGCGCGGAACGATGTCGTCGACGATCATCGCCCGCCCGACATCGAAATGGGCGAACTCGGCTGTCCATTGGTTATGCTTGACGTAATAGTCGGTATAGGAGGTGGTCCAATCCTCCTCCCACCGCGCCGTCACCGAGGCGCTGAGCGAGCGCGTGTTGGCGTCATGCATCATCATGACGCTCTTGGCGCCCGGCGCCATGTCGCACAGCCGGTCGAGGAAACGCGGCCACAGCGTCGGGTCGACGGCCGCGTCATAGATCAGATCGATCAGCTCTGGCAGATCGCGTTCCTGGTCGAGCACCTTGTCACCACTGATTCGGCACAGTCATACACCCGTAATTGTAACAGGTTACAACATGGAATGACTATAAAATACCTAATTTTTGGGTGTGGCATCCGTATCCGATTTCAGCACAGGACAATGACGGCAATTGCCTTTTGACTCGCCGTCGCGGAGAATCCGGATCGTCATGAGTCGCATGGACCTGCTGGCTGAATGATTTCCCGAAGACATATGCTCGCCGGTCTGGCCGGCTTGACTATGCCGGTGCTGGGCGGCTGTTCCGGCGGGCGGCAGACCTCGCCGGCCATGGTTGGCACGGTGCGTACCCAGCCGGTGGCGACTCCGGCCGGCGGCCTGGACGCGGTGATCGATATCAGCCACCTGTCCTATGTCTCCGATTTCAACCTGATGCGCCGGCACGGCAATGTTCTGGGCGTCATCCATAAGGCGAGCGAGGGCGGGGACTGGGTCGACCCCACCTATGCCGAACGCCGCCCCCAGGCGGAGGCGGCGGGGCTGCTGTGGGGCGCGTATCATTTCGGCAGCCGTCAATATTCCGGTGCGGAGCAGGCCCAGGCCTTCCTCGCCGCCGCCCAGCCGGGACCGAAGACCGTGCTGGCGCTCGATTTCGAGCCGAACGACCGGCACCCGTCCAATACCATGACCGTTGCCCAGGCCGAGGAATTCGTCCGCACCGTCTATCAGGCGACCGGCAAGCTGCCGATGGTCTATACCCACCCGGCCTGGGCCAACGGCAATGTCTACGGCGCCGCGCGGCTGAG
>CAZNNJ010000392.1:0-549 GCA_964574305.1 uncultured Rhodospirillales bacterium
ATTCGGCTCGCATGCCTTGTTCAAGGCAAACGTCGCCTCCCGTTCTACGGCGGGCAACCTTTAACTAAAATCCTGGTGCTGCTTTGTTCGCACGTGGTATTATGAGGCAACGGTAATAAGTATTCCGCAGGACCTCTATGCCGCTCTATCTCCTGATTGGCGCCGCGCAGATATTCTTTATCGTTCATGCAGCGCGTACCGGCCGGCCCTATTACTGGATCACCATCATCCTGTTCATCCCGCTTTTGGGGATGGTCGCCTATATCGTCTTCGAATTGCTGCCCAATGCCCATCAGTCGCCGACAGGGCAGAAGGCGATGCGCAATGCCCAGAAGCTGGTCAATCCGGAAGGTGACTACCGCAAGCTGATCATGCAGCTGGAGAACACGCCGACCGTCGCCAACAAGCGGGCGCTGGCCGACGAATGCGTCCGTCTGGGCAAGCTGGACGAGGCCGAGCGGCTCTATCGCGCCGGCATGACCGGCATCCACGCAACCGACCCGGCCCTGATGCTGGGCATCACCAAAGTTGCCTTCGCCCCGGGTGACC
>CAZNNJ010000392.1:559-5731 GCA_964574305.1 uncultured Rhodospirillales bacterium
ATAGGGGTGCAGCAGGTTGCCGAGGGGTTTATCGTCACGCAGTGGCATGCCGAAGAGTTGCATCAGATCCATATTCATCCTAATTGGTAGCGCCGCATCATACCATCAGACCGCCTCCGGAAAATGGCAGCGAAGTCAACTTTGAACGGAGAATTTGCACTTTCCGGATTACAATCCCAGTACAAAAACGACAAGGAGAGACAGATGGCTACCACCAAGCTTCACCACGCCCTGATGCTGGGCATCGCCAAAGTGCGCTTCGCCCAGGGTGACGCGGCCGGCGCGCTGCAGGCGCTGGACGAGCTCAAGGCCGCCAATCCGGGCTTCCAGAGCGGCGACGCGCATATGATCTATGCCCGCTCGCTGGAGGACCTGTCGCACGACGCGGAGGCGCTCAGGGAATACGAGGCGCTGTCACAGTATTTCGGCGGGGAGGAGCCTAAGGTCCGCCGTGCCCTGCTGCTGAGGAAAATGGGCGATGCCCAGGGCGCGCAGGAGGCCTTCGCCGAGATCAAGCGCTCGGTCGAAAGAGCGCCTTCGTTCTATCGCCGCAACCAGCGCGAATGGTACCAGCTGGCGAAGCAGAATCTGAAGGCCTGAACTCTCCGCCGCATGCCGGCAGCTCCGACCGTCAGGCCGAAATGTCGCAACCGGATGCCCCTTATCCGATTGGGAAACCATCATAAATCAGGGTAGATTTTTCCTGTCCAACACGGAGCGGTGAGCCATGTCCGACGCAACGATTGTCGCGCTTTACGACCATTACGATGACGCCAGCAAGGCGGTCAGCGACATCGTCGCGACCGGCATCTCGCACGACAAGGTCTCGCTGCTCGCCAACAATCTGAGCGGCGACCACCCTGCCCTCGTCTCGAACCCGGCGGTGGCCGGCGAGGACTTCGCCAGCCGCGACGAGGCCCAGCCCGCCGCCGTCACCGGCGCGGAAGTGGGCATCAGCATCGGCGGGGTCGTCGGTGTTCTGGCCGCCGCGGGTGCCATCCTGATCCCCGGCATCGGCCCGCTGATCGCCGCCGGCGCGCTGGCGACGATCGCGACCGGCGCGGCGGCGGGCGGCGTCATCGGCAGCGCGGTCGGCATGCTGACCGAACACGGCATCAGCCACGACGATTCCCACCTCTATGCCGAGGGGCTGAAGCGCGGCGGCACGCTGGTGACCGTCGTCGCCGACGAGAGCAAGCTCGACGCCCTCCGCCAGATCTTCAAGGCCCACGGCGCGGTCGACATCGAGAAGCGCGGCGGCGCCTGGACCGCGGAGGGCTGGGTCGCCTTCGACCATGAGGCCGACCATCCGACCGAGGACGAGCTGGCGGCAATCCGCGCGAGCACGCCCGATCACGCGGTCGACCATCACCATGCCGTTCGCCATTATTTCCATCCCGGCAGCACCAACTTCGCACTGCGCGCCACCTGATCCGGCGGCCGCTTCTCGGCGGTTATGAAATTTGACCACGAAGGACACAAAGGGCACGAAGCCAAGATAAGAATTGGTTTTTTAGGGGCTGACGGAGCCGGTTTGCCGATGCTTCAACCCTGCACGGCTGTCTTGGTGTCCTTTGTGTCCTTCGTGGTAAAAATTCCGTTCTTCCGCCCTGCTCTCCACCCGTATAGGCTTCCCCTAACGATGGGATCGAAGGGAGGGCCGGGGCGTGGATTTTGCTCAATCGGATCTGGTCAAGAACGCACTGCGCCATGCCGAGGCCGAGGCCGGGATGGACATGGCCGGCACCATGGCAACCTTGGAGGACGATCCGGTCTATGACCTGATGCCGATCGGGCTGCGCATGAAGGGCTATGACCGGGCCCGGCGCTATTACGAGCATTACTTCGCCAATGTCGGGCCGCGCATCGTCGGCTTTTCCCTCGTCGCCGAGTGGATCGGCAAGGACGGGATCAACCAGGAATATGACATCGTCTTCCGCCATGACGACGGCCGGGAGAAGACCTACCGCATCCTCGGCATCCTGACCTTCGGCGCGACCAAGATGAGCGGTGAGCGCATCTATGCCGAAGAAGAACTGCTGAAGATCATGTTCGCCCCTATCTGGGACGAGTTGGAGCCGATCTATCCATAATCGGCCGCAGCCCGGTCAATTTTCTCCAATCGATAAAATTCGCGGAACCGGATACACGCCTTGAGCGTTGTAGATTGCCGCAAATGCATCACGGCATCACCGAAGGCGCCAAATTGCCCACTACCGTCCTGATCGCAGAGGATGAGTTCATTATCCGGCTGACCATCGCCGAGTTCCTGCGAGACGAAGGCTATGACGTGATCGAGACGGCCAATGCCGACGAGACGCTGGACGTCTTCCGCGCCGGCATCCCAGTCCACCTGCTGTTCACCGACGTGCGCATGCCGGGCACGATGGATGGCTGCGCGCTCGCCCAGAAGGTGCGCGCGGAGTGGCCTCAGACGCCGGTGATCCTGACCTCCGCCTTTTCCGAATCGCTGCTGTCGGCGCGCAGCGTCAGCCAGGATTTCGTGGTGCCGAAGCCATATCGGCCGCAGGCGGTCCTCGCAACCATCAAAGCCGTGATCGGGGCGGCCGGGCAGCGCGCTTGAGAGTTCTTTCACAGCCTGAAAAGTTGTGACCCCGCACCGCGGGTGCTAGTGTCCTCCATCCTTCCGATTCCCAAGATTTGCTTGAGTGACTGATCAGAACAGCGCCGGCCCGACGGCGCCCCCCAGCGACATCACACCGGTCGCCATCGAAGAGGAAATGAAGCGGTCCTATCTCGATTACGCGATGAGCGTGATCGTGTCGCGGGCGCTTCCCGACGTCCGGGACGGGCTGAAGCCGGTCCATCGCCGCATCCTCTTTGCGATGAACGAATCCGGTTTCGCCTCGAACAAGCCGTACAAGAAATCCGCCGCGATCGTGGGCGACGTGCTGGGCAAATACCACCCGCACGGCGACACCTCGGTCTATGACGCCATGGTCCGCATGGTGCAGGATTTCTCCATGCGCCTGCCGCTGATCGACGGCCAGGGCAATTTCGGCTCGATGGACGGCGACAGCCCGGCGGCCATGCGTTACACCGAGGCCCGCTTCGCCAAGTCAGGCGAGGCGCTGCTCGAGGATATCGACAAGGAAACCGTCGATTTCCAGCCGAACTACGACGAATCGCTGCAGGAGCCGCTGGTCCTCCCGGCCCGCTTCCCCAACCTGCTGGTCAATGGCGGCGGCGGCATCGCGGTCGGCATGGCGACCAATATCCCGCCGCACAATCTGGGCGAGGTGATCGATGCCTGCCTGGCCTATCTGGACGACAACGACGTCTCGATCGACCGGCTGATCGAGCTCGTGCCGGGGCCTGACTTCCCGACCGGCGGCATCATATTGGGCCGCTCCGGAATCCGGTCGGCCTATCACACCGGCCACGGCTCGATCCCTGTCCGTGCCAAGACCTTCATCGAGGAGCGCGGCAAGGACCGCCAGTCGATCATCGTCAGCGAGATTCCGTATCAGCAGAACAAGGCCCGGCTGGTCGAGCGTATCGCCGAGGTGGTGAACGAGAAGATCGTCGAGGGTATCTCCGACCTGCGCGACGAATCCGACCGCGACGGCGTGCGCATCGTGATGGAGCTGAAGCGCGACGCGATGCCCGAGGTGGTGCTGGCCCAGCTCTACCGCTTCACCCCGCTGCAGACCTCGTTCGGCGCCAACATGCTGGCGCTGAACGGTGGCCGGCCGCAGATGCTGAACCTGAAGGAGATCATCGCCGCCTTCGTCGACTTCCGCGAGGAGGTCATCCGCCGGCGCACGATCTTCGAGCTGAAGGAGGCGCGCGCCCGCGCCCATATCCTGGCCGGCCTGGCGCTGGCCGTCGCCAATATCGATGAGATCATCGAGGCGATCCGAGCCGCCCCCGACCCCGCAGCCGCCCGTGCCGCGCTGACCGGCCGCGCCTGGCCGGTGCATGACCTGGCGCCGCTGATCGCGCTGATCGACGAGCCCGGCCGCGGCGTCTCGCCGGACGGCACCTATACCCTGTCCGAGGAACAGGCCCGCGCCATCCTGGACCTGCGCCTGCAGCGCCTGACCGGGCTGGAACGCGAGAAGATTGCCGACGAGCTGAAGGAGGTCACCGACAAGATCGCCGACCTGCTGGCAACGCTGGCCAACCGGCCGAAGCTGCTTGGAATCCTCGGCGACGAGCTGCGCGAGATCAAGGAGCGCTTCGCCAATCCGCGCCGCACCGTGATCGAGGAGAACGAGTTCGAGGCCGATATCGAGGACCTGATCCAGCGCGAGGACATGGTCGTCACCGTCTCGATGACCGGTTACGTCAAGCGCGTGCCGCTCTCGACCTACCGGGCGCAGAAACGCGGCGGCAAGGGCCGCACCGGCATGACGACCAAGGACGAGGATGTCGTCTCCGACCTGTTCGTCGCCAGCACCCATACGCCGGTGCTGTTCTTCACCTCGCGCGGCATGGTCCACCGGCTCAAGGTCTACCGGCTGCCGATCGGCTCGCCGACCTCGCGCGGCAAGGCTTTCGTCAACCTGCTGCCACTGACCGAGGGGGAGACGATCTCGGCCATCCTGCCGCTGCCGGAGGATGAGGCGACGTGGGATCAGTTCCACCTGATGTTCGCCACCTCGATGGGTACCGTGCGGCGCAACCTGCTGTCGGACTTCGCCAATATCCGCGCCAACGGCCTGATCGCGATGAAGCTGGACGAAGGCGAGCAGCTGATCGCCGTCCATACCTGCGCCGACGACCAGGACGTGCTGCTGGCGACCCGCGACGGCAAGTGCATCCGCTTCGCCATCCCCGAGGTCCGGGTCTTCGCCGGCCGCACCTCGACCGGCGTACGCGGCATCAGACTGCTGCGCGACGACCAGGTCATCTCGATGTCGATCCTGACCCGGGTCGAGGCGACGCCCGATGAGCGCGCGGCTTATGTGAAGCTGGCGCGTCTGAAGCGCGGCGCCGAGGACAGCGCCGCCGAGGAGCCGGCTGACGAAGCCGCCGGCGACGGCACGCTGTCGGGCGAACGCGTCGCCGAGTTGGAAGCCAAGGAGCAGTTCATCCTGATGGTCCGAGAGCGCGGCTACGGCGAGGGCAGCGCGGGCCGTAGAGACCGCCTGATCCGCAGCGGCGGACCGGGCATACTCAATGTGGATGTCGCCAACGGCCCTGTCG
>CAZNNJ010000393.1:0-5729 GCA_964574305.1 uncultured Rhodospirillales bacterium
AACCGACATGGCCGCGAAACTGCGTTGGGCATTCCTGGTCTGCGCTCTGCTGGCGCCGTCGATCGCATCAAGGGCCGGCGATGTCCCCACGGTCAGCGGCCCGGTCTCGGGCGGCGCGCATGGGCGCCCGTTCGGCTCGTCGCTGGCCAACCTCACTGCCCCCGGCTATGTCGAGGAAGAATATTTCATCGCCGGCACCGCGGCCGCCTATGGCGCGGCCAAGCCGCTCGACACCGACGGCGTCTGGAGCGTCGCTCCGGCCGGGACCCAGCCCTACAAGACCCGCATCCTGGTCCGCCGGCCGAAGGACCCGGCGCGCTTCAACGGCACCGTCATCCTGGAATGGCAGAATGTCAGCGGCGGCTTCGATGTCGATGCCGAGTGGGGCTATGCCTATGCCGAGCTGATGCGCGACGGCTATGTCTGGGTCGGCGTCTCTGCCCAGCATGCCGGGGTGATGGGGCCGCCGCTCAGGGCCGGCTTCTCCCAGCCGCTCACCCTGTGGGACGCGCAGCGCTACGACACGCTGTCGGTGCCGAACGACGATTTCTCCTATGACATCTTCACCCAGGCGGCGCAGTTGTTGGGCCCGCACCGGCCCGCGGTCACGCCCGATCCGCTCGCGGGCCTCAAGGTCTTCCGCATCCTGGGCATCGGCGCGTCGCAATCGGCCAACCGGCTGGCGACTTACGTGGATGCGGTCCAACCGCTGGCGAATGCGCTCGACGGCATATTGATCGCCTCGCGGATCGGCGTGCGCGGCGGGGCAGCGCCGCTGGCGGCCGATGGTCCGATGCCCGATCCGGTCAAGATCAGGCCGGACCTCAAAGTCCCGGTGCTGGTGGTGGAGACGGAAAGCGACGCCCTTTCCCACTATCCCGCCCGCACGCCAGACAGCGCGCATTACCGCTTGTGGGAGCTGGCCGGCACGGCGCACCAGAATGCCTGGGCCGATCAGTATTTCGGCGACGAGATCAAGCGCGACCTCGGCGGCGCCGGCGGCCTGGGTGGTTGCGACCGGGCGGTCAACGACCTGCCCACCCAGCATGTGCAGGAGGCGGCGATCCATGTGCTGGACCAGTGGGTCGGCACCGGCAAGCCGCCGCCCTCGGCCCCGCCGATCGCCATTTCCGGCTCGCCGGCAATGGTCGAGCGCGACGAACTCGGCAATGCCAAGGGCGGCCAGCGCCTGCCGGGCATCGTGGCGCCCGCCGCATTCTATGGCGGGCTGGGCACGCCGGAGCATTGCCGGCTGGAAGGCTTCATGGTGCCGCTCGGCAAGGACATGCTGAAGCAGCTTTATCCCGACCACGCCGCCTATGTCGCCAAGGTCCGGGAGGCGGCGAAAGAAGCGGAAAAGGCCGGATTCCTCCTTCAGCCCGAGGCCGCCGAGGAGGTCCGCAAGGCCGAGGCGGCGCAGGTTCCATAGTGGGTGAAATAATATTTAAATTAATTTTCCACGATGGCATTCTTCATCAATGACGGACTTAACATCGGCAGAAGCGGAACCGGCTGGCCATCGCCAGCAGGACCTGTATTTCAAGGAATTATTCCAGCTCAAAGTTCAGTGCGAGTACATACGCCGGTATCGTAACGTTCTTTCAGCTTGGGTTACCCGATTCGCCGTTCTTCGCGCGATTGCGTCGAGCGGCAGTATTGGTGGCTGGGTGATATGGAAGGAGTTGGCCCTTTTGTGGGGAACGATCATCGCTCTCTCCCAGGTTTCCGACGCACTTAAGGATGCGATCCCTTACACGCCACGAAACAAGGCGGCGACGGCGCTGCTGATGGATCTGGATGCCCTTTTTATCGAGGCGCTTTTTGAGTCGGAAAAAGTATTCGCCGCCTCTTTCACGACCGAAGAAATCGCCGAACGCCTGCGTAAGCTCATGGAACTCCGCCACGAGTTAGAGTGGAAGCATTTTCCAACTGCTGATCTGCCACGCAATCCCGCTCTTCTCGCGCTAGCGGAGCAGGATGCAATCGACTACCTTGAAAACATGTTTCGAGAGGGATCGCGCCATGAGTAAAACCAAAGACGGAGTTTTGCCGCGCTCGACGATTGAGGTTCGGATGCCGCCCGGCGCTGCGACGCCTCGCTCTGGTATCTATGAGCAAGTAGGTCCCCGTGGCGGAAAAACCGGAACCCAGGCGGTTTCGACGAGCGGAAAGCCGTTGCCGCCTACTCAAAAACCCGGACAGGGTTGGACCCTGGTTAAACCGACTGGGAAGAAAAGATAACTGGCTTCGGGGCGCTCCACCATCTACTAAGGCGCAGACAATCTGTTCGCGCGTCACTAGGCAGTGCGCGCATTTTCGATTATTGTCCGCCCGCATAACGAATTCTGCGGGAGGTTCATCGATGGAAAAGTCCGAGCGTATCGCCATTGCCAAGGAAATCCTCGCCCTGATCGAATCCGGCCAGCCTTATATGGGCGACGAGTCCTGGGAGGGCGATATCGGCCGCTTCATCGACAAGGACCGGTTCGAGCTCGAGAAGCGGATGATGTTCCTGGAACGGCCGCAGCTCATCGCCCTGTCGGCCGACGTGCCGAACCCCGGCGACTATTTCGCCACCGACATTGCCGGCAAGCCGATCCTGATCGTGCGCGGCAAGGACGGCGTCGTGCGCGGTTTCCTCAATGCCTGCCGCCACCGCGGCGTCAAGCTGGCGGAGGAAGGCTGCGGCCACGCCAAGGGCTTCGTCTGCCCCTATCACGGCTGGACCTTCAACAATGAGGGCAAGCTGACCAGCGTGCCCAGCCGCTCCGCCTTCGATATCGAGCAGCTCGCCAATCGCGACCTGATCGCGCTGCCCACCCACGAGGAGATCGGCGTCATCGCCGTTCACCCGCAGCCCGAAGGGCATCTCGATTTCGATGCCTTCCTCGGCCCCATGAAGGGCGTGCTGGAGGACATGAATCTTGGCGCCTACGAGCAGATCGCGACGCGGCGCGAGGTGGCGCGGATCAATTGGAAGCATGCGGTGGACGGCGGCATGGAGGCCTATCACGTGCCCTTCCTGCACCCGACCACTTTCGGCACCGATGGCGGCGGCTTCCTGCCGCACAAGCAGTTCGGCGACCATCACGCCTTAATCACCTCGACCCCGGAAATCCGCGATCTCAAGAACAAGCCGGAATCGGAATGGCCGCATTCCTGCCATTGGGGCTCGGTGAACGCGATCTTCCCGAACACGGTGATCGGCGGCAGCGAGCGCCAGCCCGTCCTGTTCTTCCAGCGCACCGAGCCGATGGATGAGCCCGGCGTGTGCATGTACAACTACCGCCTCTACGCCAAGCCGGCGGTGACCGACGAGCAGAAGACGATTCGCGAGGCCGGCATCGCGCTGTTCATGAAGGTCGCCTTCGAGGAAGACCTGCCGACCCAGGTGTCGAGCCAGATCATGATGGAGGCCGGCGCGGTGAAGTCGGTCCTGTTCGGCAAGCGCGAGGCTTGCCTCACCGGCATGCACAAAGGCTATGACGCCGCCATCGGCCACGACGCCCAGGCAGCGCTGAGGAGCAATTCGGCGGCGATGGGGGTTTGACGGTTAGTTGTCTCTTAGCGGGGCGCGGGTGAGCGATGCTTGTCCGCGCCTTTTTTACTTTGGGTGCGGTGCGGGCACATTTCACCCCCACCCAACCCTCCCCCATCGAGGTCCCATCGAGGGGGAGGGCTTAAGGAGCATCATTCATGTCCCTCCCCTTCGATGGGGGAGGTGAGGTGGGGGTGAAATGCCGGGCGAAGATTTAAGGCCAAACAACCTGTTCGCGCCCCGCAAACTCGGCTATCGTCCCGCCAACGAAACAGGGAGGTCATCAGTGGAGAAATCGGAACGCGTCGCGATCGCCAAGCATGTCTTGTCGCTGATCGAGAACGAAACCCCCTATATGGGCGACGAGTCGTGGGAGGCCGATATCGGCCGCTTCATCGACCAGGAGCGGTTCGACCTCGAGAAGCAGAAGCTGTTCCTGGAGCGGCCGCAGCTTATCGCGCTCTCCGCCGACGTGCCGAACCCGGGCGACTATTACGCCACCGACATCGCCGGCAAACCGATCATCATCATGCGCGGCAAGGACGGCGTTGTGCGCGCCTTTCTGAACGCCTGCCGCCATCGCGGCGTGAAGCTGGCGGAAGAGGGCTGCGGCCATGGGAAAGGATTCGTCTGCCCCTATCATGGCTGGACCTTCAACACCGAGGGCAAGCTGACCAGCGTTCCCAGCCGCGGCGCCTTCGATGTCGAGCAACTGGCCAACCGCGACCTGATCGCGCTGCCGACCCATGAGGAGATCGGCATCATCGTCGTCCATCCGCAAGCAGAAGGGCATCTCGATTTCGATGAATTCCTGGGGCCGATGAAAGGCCTCCTGGCCGATATCGATCTCGGCGGCTTCACCCTGCTGTCGGAATACCGGGCGCCGGCGCGGATCAACTGGAAGCACGCGGTCGACGGCGGCATGGAGTCCTATCACGTGCAGTTCCTGCACACGACGACCCTGGTCACCGACGGCGGTGGCTACCTGCCGCACATGCAGTTCGGCCAGCACCACGCCTTCATCACTTCGGGGCCCGATATTCTGGAGCTGAAGGACATTCCGGAGGCGGAGTGGCCGCATGACTGCAAGTTCACTTCGGTCAACGCCATTTTCCCGAACACCGTGATCGGCGGGTCGGGAACGGTGCCGATCCTGTTCTTCCAGCGCTCCGAGCCGATGGAGAAGGTCGGCGAGTGCCAGTATAATTTCCGCCTCTACGGCCGCACCGACGCGACGCCGGAGCAGAAGGCGGCCCAGCAGGCGGCGGTGCCCTTCTTCATGAAGGTGTCGCTTGAGGAGGACCTGGTGGTTCAGAGCAGCAGCCAGATTATGATGGAGTCCGGGGCCGTGCCCTCCGTGTTGTTCGGCCGCAAGGAGGCCTGCATCATCGGCATGCACAAGGGCTATGACGAGGCCATCGGCCACGATGCCGCCGCCGCGGTGCGCAGCAACTCGGCGGCGATGGGGATCACCTGAACGTGCTGGGTTGAAATGCCGGTGTGGTGTAATGATCTGATCCACACCGGCAGCCGATCCTTTGCATGATGCTGCCTTCCCGGAAGGCCAGCATGCTGCGCTCCCAAGTTTCCGATACCGACAGCGCCGCCGCGCCAGAGACGCCGTTGCCCAGCCGCCGCGCGGCGCCGGTGCTGGTCGAGGGGCCGATCGCGCGGACCCTGTTCCTGTTCTCGCTGCCGATCCTTGGCTCCAGCATCCTGCAGTCGCTCAACGCCTCGATCAACGCGATCTGGGTTGGCCGGCTGATCGGTCCGAACGGGCTCGCGGCGACCTCCAACGCCAACAACATCATGTTCTTCCTGCTCAGCGCCGGCTTCGGCCTGGGCATGGCGGCGACGATCCTGGTCGGGCAGGGGTTGGGCGCACGCAATATCGCGCAGGTGAAGCGTACGGTCGGCACCGCCCTGACATTCTTCGCCCTGATATCGCTCGTGGTCGGCGTCGGCGGCTTTCTGGGCACACGGGGGATGCTGGACCTGCTCGGGACCCCGCCGGAGGTGATGGGGCTGGCGACCGCCTATTTGAAGGTCGTCTTCCTGTCGATGCCGGCGATCTATTTCTACACCTTCGTGATGATGGCGTTGCGCGGCGCCGGCGACGCGCGGACGCCCTTCATCTTCCTGGGCTTCTCGGCGGTGCTGGATGTCGGCTTCAACCCGCTGCTGATCCTGG
>CAZNNJ010000394.1:0-5670 GCA_964574305.1 uncultured Rhodospirillales bacterium
CCCTGAAAATGCGCCGCACGCTGGATTTGCTGCGCGAAAAAGCGCCCTGGCTGGAAGTCGAAGGGGAAATGCACGGCGATATGGCCCTGGACCCCCATGCCCGCGCCGCCATCATTCCCAACCGCGTGGAGAGCGTCGCGGTGCAGGGGCCGATATACCCGAGCCTGGGCAGGCCCCAGGCTCCGTGGATCAGCCCGTAATTGAGCAGTCCGTTGACGATCACCGCCACCAGCGCGACCGCCATCACCATATAGGGCCGGCCCATAGCCGCGAGGAAATTGCGCTGGGTCGCCATCAGCAGCGAGGCCGGCATGGCGAAGAGCAATATACGGTCGTAGCGGGCGATGGCCTCGGCCAGCGCCGGCGGCTCCCCGATCAGCAGCAGCAGCGGATGCGCGTTCCACAGCAGCACCATCGGCGGCACCGCCGACAGCAGCCCCAGCAGGAAACCGCCGCGCAGGATCGGCCCGATCCGGTCGTTCTGGCCGGCGCCGCGGGCATGTGAGACAAAGATCGAGACCGAGATCAACCCGCCGGCGACCACGATCATCAGGGTGAAATAGAGATTGGCGCCAAGCCCGCCGGCGGCCAGCGCGTCGCGCCCGAGCGAGCCCAGCAGCACCGTGTCGGTCGCGCCCATTGCGATCTGCGCCAGCTGGGCGAGCGCCAGCGGCGCGGCCAGCTTGATCGTGGCGGCGAGCTCTTGGCGAAAGCGGGGGAGAGGCGGGGACATCGAAGTGCTGACACGAATTGTTGGGCCGGGAGGATATGGCGGCCCACGCCGAGAGTCACATGACCAAAGCGCGAAGCAGGTCTGCGGCTGGACGCAAGTTTATGCGGCTTCTATCCTTCCGGCGCTGAATTCGTAGGAGGCGGAGATGGGTCGTTTCGTGACGTTGGTCGAGGTCGGGCCGCGCGACGGGCTGCAGAACGAGCCGACGATCCTGCCGACCGAGGTCAAGATCGCCTTCATCGAGCGCGCCATCGATGCCGGCCTCAGGCATATCGAGGCGGTCAGCTTCGTGAATCCCAAGAAGGTGCCGCAGATGGCCGATGCCGACGCGGTGATGGCCAGCGTGCCGCGCGACCGCGGCGCCGTCTATTGCGGGCTGGTGCTGAACCAGCGCGGTTTCGAACGGGCGGTTGCTGCCGGTTGCGACGAGATCCTGTTCGTCACTTCCTCGACCGACAGCTTCAGCCTGCGCAACCAGGGCATGCCGGTGGCGGATGCCATCGCCGCCTGGCACCAGGTCGCGAACGAGGCGGCCGAGCGCGGCATCCGCGCCTCGGTCTCGATCTCCAACGCCTTCGGCTGCCCGTTCGAGGGACGGGTCCCGGTCTCCCGCATCGTCGAGATCGCCGCCGAGCTGGTGAAGGCGCCGATCGGCGACCTGACCATTCCCGACACGATCGGCGTCGCCGTGCCGCCGCAAGTGACCCAGATGTGGAACACGCTGCGCCCCGTCGTCGGCGACGTGCCGCTGCGCGCCCATTTCCACAACACCCGCAACACCGCCATCGCCAATGTCTATGCCGCGGTCGAGGCCGGCGCGACGGTGGTCGACGCCTCGATCGGCGGGATCGGTGGCTGCCCCTTCGCGCCGCGCGCCACCGGCAATGTCGCGACCGAGGATGTGCTGTATCTGCTGCAGGAGATGGGGATCGAGACCGGCGTGTCGCTCGACGGGTTGATCGACGCCGCGCGCTGGCTCGAGCCGCAGCTCGGCCACACCCTGGCCGGCATGGTGGCGCGGGCCGGCGGTTTCCCGACGCCGCGAGCCGCAGCAGCATGATTCAAATTTCCGACACTTGTATAGATTTCAAAATCACTTATCCTGCGATGCAGCAAATACGATAATTTGCTTCGCAATACTTGCTTAGAGGCGGACGCTGGACCCACGTCACCCCCATTCGGCTCGCGCCCGCTCGCGTTATTACAAAAGCGCGCCGCGGGGCAGGACGTTCGGTACGGACGCCCGCGAATGGGGCGCGCCGGCACCCGATGCGGCCGAGGATTCGTTCCGCCATATCTTCGAACGGGCGTTGCCCGGCATTTTCCAGACCACACCCGGCGGCAATTATATAAGAGCCAACCCGGCGCTGGCGCGGATTTACGGCTATGATTCACCGGCCCAGATGCTGGAAGAGCTGACCGATATTGGCCGGCAGCTCTATGTCGACCGCAACCGGCGCAGCGAGTTCGTGCGGCTGATGTACGAAAAGGGTGAGCTGACCGGGTTCGAGGCTGAAATCTATCGCCGCGACGGCTCTACGATCTGGATTTCGGAGAATTGCCGCGAGGTGCGCAGCACCCATGGCGAGCTGGTCTATTACGAAGGCACGGTCGAGGACATCACCGAGCGCAAGAAGGCCGAGGGCGAGCTGCGCGTGGCGCGGTTGCAGGCCGAGCAGTCGAACAAGGCGAAATCGGCCTTTCTCGCCAATATGAGCCATGAGCTGCGCACGCCGCTGAACGCCATCATGGGCTTCTCGGAGCTGTTGACGCAGGAGCTGTTCGGCCCGCTCGGCGATCCGCGCTATCGCGAGTTCGCCTCCGACATCTTCCGCAGCGGCAAGCATCTGCTGACGATCATCGGCGACATTCTGGACCTGGCGAAGGTCGAGGCCGGGCAACTGACGCTGGATGTGCGCGAGACCGACATCGTCGGGCTGGTCCACAACTCGATCCGGCTGGTTTCGGAGACGGCGCGCCGCCGCGACATCACGTTGGAGCTTCGGGCCCCCGGGGGCGCCATCATGGCGATGGCCGACCCGACGCGGCTGCGCCAGATCCTGCTGAACCTGCTGTCCAACGCCATCAAGTTCACGCCCGAGGGCAAGACCGTTTCGCTCGCTTGCGGGCGGGAGGGCGATGAGCTCTATTTGCGCGTGACCGACACCGGCATCGGCATGAACGCCGAAGACCTGGTCAAGGTGATGCAGCCTTTCCAGCAGGTCGACAATTCCTTCTCCCGCCGCTACGAGGGCGCCGGCCTCGGCCTGCCGCTGACCCAGTCGCTGGTCGACCTGCACGACGCGACGATGACCATCGAAAGCCAGCTCGGCAAAGGCACCGCGGTGACGGTGCGGCTGCCCAGGGAGCGCATCCTGGATTGGGGCGAGCTTTCGAACGTGTGATTTGTAGGGTGGGCTGAGCGCAGCGAAGCCCACCCTACGGTTTTGCGATCATCTCCGCCAGCCGGTCGAAAACCGGGTGCTCCTGCCCATTGAGCCGCGGTAAAGCGAGAATGTCGATGTCCGCCGGCACGAACCGCCGCAGCGTTGCGATGGTCGGCTCCATGCCGACCGTGCTGCCCTCGGTTTCACTGACCACCAGCGCCGCGATCTTCAATCCCCTTCGCGTCAGCACGTCCACGGCCGACAGCGTATGGCTGATCGTGCCGAGATAGCTGCCTGCGACGAGCAGAACCGGCAGCGCCAGGGTTTCCATCCAGTCGAGCACGGTGCGGCGGTCGTCGAGCGGGACCATGATGCCGCCGACGCCTTCGATCAGCAGGACATCCGCAGTCGCGGCGATGCGGCGGCGGGAATCGGCGACCACGGCGTCGAAATCGATGGCCTTGCCCTCGGCCTCCGCCGCCATGTCGGGCGACAGCGGGGCTGTGAAGCGCCAGGGCGAGATGCCGCCGATTTCATCCGCGCTCAGCGTCCTGCCCATCGCCGCGAGAAGAGCCCCCGTATCGCTGGCCGCGACGGTCTCCATCGAAAAGCCGCTGATCACCGGCTTGGCGGCGTCGACCGTGCGGCCGGCGCGGGTGAGGGCGCGGATCAGGCCGGCGGTGACGAAGGTCTTGCCGATGTCGGTGCCGGTGGCGGTGACGAAGAGTGCGGTCATGGCGGGCTAATATAAGGCCGGATTGCGTCGGCGAGACGTTCGATCTCACTGTCCGGATGGAGCGCGGTGAAGGCGACGCGCAGACGCGCCGTGCCCGGCGGCACGGTCGGCGGGCGGATGGCGACGACCAGGAAGCCTTGGTCCTCCAGATCGGCGGAGGCGGCCAGTGCGGCCTTGGCGTCGCCGATTAGGATCGGGACGATCGGGCTCGCGGCCTCCTGCAGGTTGAGGCGGCGGGTGAAATGCCGGGCCTTGGCGACCGGCAGGGCCGCATAGTCCGGCTCGGCTTCGATCAGGTCGAGTGCGGCGCTGGCCGCGGCGGCCGAGGCGGGAGGCAGGCCGGTCGAATAGACGAAGGTGCGGGCTCGGCTCTTGATCAGGTCGATCACCGGCTGGGAGGCGCAAAGATAGCCGCCATAGCCGCCGATCGCCTTCGACAATGTGCCCATCTGCAGCGGCACATCGGCCTTGGCGCCGTCGGCGAAGCTGGAGCCGCGTCCTCCCCCGACCACGCCGATGCCGTGGGCGTCGTCCGACAGCAGCCAGGCGTCATGTGCCTTGGCCAGCGCCGCCAGCCCGTGCAGGGGCGCAAGGTCGCCGTCCATCGAGAACACGCCGTCGGTCGCGATCAGCGCATGACGGTGATGGGGCCGGAGCTCGACCAGCAGTTCTTCCAGATGTGCGAGGTCGTTGTGGCGGAAGGTCAGCATCCGCCCTCCGGTCAGCTTGCCGCCGGTCATGATGCAGGAATGGGCCAGCTCATCGATCAGCACCAGGTCGCTCGACCCGGCCAAAGTCGGGATGATGCCGGTATTGGCGAGATAGCCCGAGCCGAAGACGCAGGCCGCCTCCGTCTGCTTCAACTTGGCGAGCTTGTCTTCGAGCTCGGCGAAGAGCGGGTTGTTGCCGGTGACCAGCCGCGACGCGCCGGAACCGACGCCGTAGCGCTCGACCGCCTCCTTCGCCGCCGCCTTGATCGCCGGATGGTGGCTGAGATTGAGATAGTCGTTGCAGGAGAAGGACAGCAGCTTTCGGCCGCCCCGCACCGCCCAGATATCCTCGGTCCGGGTCGTCTCGACCAAGGTGCGCAGCAGCGAGCGGCGCTTCAGCTGTGCGAGCTTCTCCGAAGCGAAGGCGTCGAGGGATGACAAAATAGCGCACTACCGTTTACAAGCGGGACAAGGTCAATGGTGTGACCGCTGGCTTTTGCGAAGGCAAGCCGCGCTCTTTGTCGCAATGGAATGGGTCAGATGTCCGTCGTCAGTCTCGAATCTTTTTCATCCCCGGCCGCGTCCGGCGCGCTCCATGAACTGGGGACTGTCCGCCACGACTGGACCCGCGCGGAGATCCGCGCCCTGTTCGCCCTGCCGTTTCCGGAGCTGATCTTCCAGGCCCAGACCGTCCACCGGATGAATTTCGACCCGACCCAGGTCCAGATCTCGACCCTGCTGTCGATCAAGACCGGCGGCTGCCCCGAGGACTGCGCCTATTGCCCGCAGAGTTCGGCCTATGAGACGGAGCTCAAGGCCTCGAAGCTGATGGATGTCGAAACCGTGCTGGCCGAGGCGCGCGCCGCCAAGGCGGCCGGGGCCAGCCGCTTCTGCATGGGCGCCGCCTGGCGCAGCCCCAAGGACCGCGACCTCGACGCCGTGTGCGAGATGATCGAGGGCGTGAAGGCGATGGGCATGGAAAGCTGCGTCACGCTGGGCATGCTGACGCCGCCGCAGGCATCTCGCCTCAAGGATGCCGGCCTCGACTTTTACAACCACAATCTCGACACCTCGCCGGAATTCTACGGCGAGATCATCACGACC
>CAZNNJ010000395.1:0-5655 GCA_964574305.1 uncultured Rhodospirillales bacterium
CCCGGGCAGGCGGGGCGCCCGGCGGGCGCGGGGGGGTATCCTGCGCCAGGTAAAGGAGATCGGCTTCGAGCCGTTCCCCCGGGATGGTTTCGACGCGAGGACGGTCGACGATCTCGTCGCCCGGGCCGGGATCTCCCGGCGAACCTTCTTCCGCTGTTTCGGGTCGAAGGAGGACGTGGTCCTGAGCTGGATCGAGGACGAGTCACAGGCCGCGTGGCCGCTTCTCCTGGATCGGTCCCCGGACGAAGAGCCCTTTTCGGCGATGCGGCGGGCCTTCGCGAAGCTCGCGCGCCGTCATGCAAGCGATCTCGAAAATACGCGGCGCTGGATGACGCTCATCTTCGAGACGCCGGCCCTGCGGGCCCGCTTCGACAGCGAGGTTGCGCGTTGCCAGTCCAGGCTGGACGCGGCCTTGGAAACGCCCGGGCCAGGCGACCGGTACGCGCTGTTCAAGGTCCGCGTGCAGAACGCCGCCGCGGTGGCGGCCTATATCGCCGCAATGCAGGCCTGGATCGCCGAGGGAAACGAAGACTCGCTGGATTTCCTGGTGTCGGCCGCGTTCGACGCTTTGGCGCCGGGACAATCCTTTCACGAGAGCGCTCAGGAACGCCAGCAGGCCCGGGCGCGGTCGTGATCCAGTGCAACTAATCTCTATGGTCCGGAGTGGAAATGAACCAGGTCGTTGAAGAGATCAAACGCATCTATGCAATCGAACAGCAGCAAGGCGGCAAGGCTGTCGAGATTTCCGATGTTCCTGGCGGCTATGACGCCATTACGCCGTCATGGCTGAGCAAGGTGCTTTGCCGCGCCACGCCCGGCGCGGAGGTCGTCTCGTTTTCGCTCGATGAAAGCGACGACGGCTCGTCGAACCGGCGGCGCATTTTCCTGACCTACAACGATGCCGGCAAGCGCGCCGGCCTTCCCGCGACCGTGTTCTGCAAGGCGGCGGAGAAGCTGTCGAACCGGATCGTTCTCGGCGCGTCGGGCGCCGCGCTCACGGAGGCCAACTTCTACAACAAGGTCCGGCCTTACCTCGACATCGAGGCGCCGGTCGCGCTCTACGCCAATTATGATCCGCAGAGCTATGCATACTTCATCATGCTGGAGGATCTCGGCAGCAAGGTTCAGTTCTGCGACGACCGGACGGAGATGGACTGGGAGCGGATCAACAGCCTGATCGATCTTCTGGCCCGGCTCCATGCGTCATACTACCAGCATCCCGATCTCGGCAGCCCATCGCTGCCTTTTCCCAGATGGACGAAATGGTGGCTCAATAATGTCGGGTCCTTCGATTTCGAAGGTTTCTGCGACAAGGCCTTCGTCGATGCCGAACGCGTGATTCCGGCGCGGCTGTTCAAGCGCCGCAGCGAGATATGGCCATGCACGATGCGCTCGGCGGAGCGCCATGGCGAGCTGCCGGAAACGCTGATCCATTGCGACGTCCATCTGAAGAACTGGTATCTCACCAACGACAACCGGATGGGGCTCAGCGACTGGCAGATCCTGTCGGTCGGTCATTGGAGTCGGGATTACATCTACGCGACCACGACCGCGCTTTCGGTGGAAAACCGCCGCAAGTGGGAGCGGGAGCTGCTCAGGATCTATCTCGACAAGGTTGCGTCGCTGGGCGTTCCGCCGATCGATTTCGACGACGCGCTCAAGAATTGCCGCCAGCAGCTTTTCACCGCCCTGGCATTCTGGACGATCACCTTGCGGCCGGCGACGGGCATGCCGGACATGCAGCCGGAGAGGACGACGTTCGAGTTCCTGAACCGTCTGGCCACTGCGATCGACGATCTCGATGCCGTCGACAGCTTCAAATAGCCCGTGGTCGCTGACGAATACACCGGCTGTTCCCGTCATCCCGCGCAATTGTCCACAGGAGTAAATCATGGCTGCCAACTTGATGTCCGATCGTTTCAACATCCGTCATCCCGACCGGATTTTTGTTGACGGGCACTGGATTCAGCCCTCGACCACGCACCGGCTCACGGTCACCAACCCCACAACCGAGCAGGTGATCGGCCAAGTCGCGGAGGCTTCGCAGGCCGACATCGACCTGGCCGTCGCAGCCGCTCGCAAGGCGTTCGATGCCGGCCCTTGGCCGCGCATGTCCCCCGCCGAGCGTGCGCAGTATATGGTGCGGCTCGCCGGCGAGCTGCGGAAGCGGATGCCCGAGCTGGTCAATTCCTGGATCGAGCAGGTGGGTAATCCGATTGCGGGGGCGGAGCTGATAACCGCCGGCAGCGTCGGCGCCTATGAATATTATGCCAGCCTGGCGGAAACCTTCCGGTGGGAGGAGGCGCGCCCAACGATGCATCCCGGCAGTTATGGCCTCATCGCGCGCGAGCCGGTGGGGGTGGTTGCCGCGATCGCGCCGTGGAACGCGCCGTTCTTCACGATGACAAACAAGGTGGCGCCGGCGCTCATCGCCGGCTGCACGCTGGTGGTGAAGCCCTCGCCGGAGACGCCGATCGACAGCTATATCCTTGCCGAATGCGCCGAGGCCGCAGGGCTGCCGGCGGGCGTGATCAATATGGTCGTGGCTGAGCGGGCGGTTTCGGATTACCTGGTTCGCCGACCTGAGGTCGATAAGGTGAGCTTCACAGGCAGCTCGCTCGCTGGCCGCAAGATCGCCTCGGCCTGCGGCGAGCGCATCGCCCGCGTGACCTTGGAGCTCGGCGGCAAGTCGGCCGCAATCGTGCTCGACGATTTCGATATGGGCGAGGCGGCAGCCAATCTTGGGCCATCGCTGTGCCAGCTGAGCGGCCAGGTTTGCGCCAACCTGACCCGCGTTCTCGTCCCGGCGAAACGCCATGACGATTTCGTCGACGCCATGACGCAAAGCCTCAAGGGGGTTCGCGTCGGCGACCCCTACCAGAGAGATACACAGATGGGGCCCTTGGCGATGAAGAGGCAGTTGGAGCGTGTCGAATCCTATGTCGCCAAGGGAAAAGCCGACGGCGCCAAGCTGGCATTGGGCGGCGGCCGTCCGGCCGACCTCAATCGCGGCTATTTCTTCGAGCCGACCATTTTCGCTGGCGTCGACAATTCATCGACGATCGCCCAGGAGGAAATCTTTGGGCCCGTCGTCAGCGTCATCCCCTATGCGGATGTCGACGACGCGATCCGGCTGGCAAACGATTCGATCTTCGGGCTGAACGGCGCCGTCTTCACCAACGATCTGGACAAGGCCTATCGCGTGTCGCGCAGCGTCCGCACCGGCCCGATGGGCCAGAACGGCTCGAAGCCCGATTTCCCGATCTCGTTCGGGGGGTTCAAGCAATCGGGCAACGGCCGCGAAGGCGGTCCCGAGTCCGTAATCCCCTATCTTTAAACCAAAAACATCCTCCTACCCGGCCGCCCGTCTCATCTGCCGGCCTGATGCGCAATCGGCCGGCGGACTGATCCGCGAACGAAATGCAGCCGTTCTCCATCAACAAACTGCTGGGAGATGCCCTCGGCATTTTGGGGGAACGGCTGTTCGGATTCTTCAGGCGCATAACCTGGAGGGGCAGGCTAAGGCGATGGAATTCGCCACCCCCGCCGCAAGAGCACTTCGGACGCTGGTTCCACGGCAGCGACTGATCCGAGCATAGGCGAAAGGGTACATCCCGCTCGCGATATTTCCTCTGAAGGATAGTGCTCCCGACTGCTTTGCCGCTGGCTGATGGCGCGGGTTGGTTTTGCCGATCCCGGCCAGCGGGACGGATGGCTCTCGGCGCGATCAAGGAAGATGATGAGATGTGCGCCAGAGTTGGCACATAGAGAGAGCCGAAATTGGATATCTATATCTCCCGTACGTCCGATAGAGCACGTTGCCGATATTGACAGGCATTCCTCCTCTGAACGCGCAAATACAACACATTACTTGATCGTTGCGCGTATGAATGGGCATTCAGCAATCGAATTGCTCTGGGACGCACTTCACACGGATGGCCGCTACAAGCAAGGCCCACTGCGGGGCCGGGAAACACAAAATCCCAGATACCGGTGTATAGCGTCCTGGCACACGAAATGCGGACGGTGGATCCGTGTAGGGAGGCTATAATGAGAGAATTAACGAAATATCGGCAGTCACTGGCCGCTGCGCTTGTCGGATCGAGCTGTTTGACGATGCCAGCCATTGCCCAGCCCGCAGCGCAGGCGCCGGCCGAGCAGCAAGCCCAGTCCGCGGCGCCGGCCAACCTCCTTGAAGAGGTGGTCGTCACCGCCGCCCGGAAACGATCGGAAAACGTTCAGACCGTGCCGGTCGCGGTGACCGCGATCAATCAGGACATGCTGGTCGCTGAGCACGTCACCAACCTCAGCAACATTGCGAGATTGGCGCCCAATCTGCAGATGGCGCATCAGGTCGGCACCGACGATGTCGTCACCATCTACATGCGTGGTTTCGGCACTTACTCCAATGATTTTGCGGTCGACCCACATATCGCGACGTTTGTGGACGGCATATACCAGCCCGCCCTCGTCGGCACGCTGATCGATATGTTCGATATCGGCCAGGTCGAAGTGCAGAAGGGGCCGCAAGGTACGCTTCTTGGAAAGAACGCCCCGATCGGCGCCATCTATATTTCGACCGCAAAGCCGACCGGCGATTTCAGCGGCGAGATCGAGGGCGACTATGGCAGCTATGACCATTTCGGCCTTCGCGCGAGGCTTAACGCTCCGCTCATCAAGGATGCCGACGGAAACGCCATTCTTGCCGCCAAGGTCTCGCTGGTCGAAAAGGAAGGCGGCAACTGGATCTATAATACCAATGCCCATAAAAGGGATTTTGGCGGCGAGAACGCCAAGGCCGGCCGTCTCAGCCTTGCATTCAAGCCTGACGACGACTTCGAATGGGACTTGGTCGTTTCGCAGTTGTTTGACCGAAGCCCGCAGCCGGGCTCGCGCGCCGTCAATAACTACCCCGGATATCCCGGATCATCGTCGTCGGTGTCACAGCCCCCTTCGCTGGTCTGTATTTTGCACGTCTATTCATGCGCCCCCACAGCCTATGGTACTTCGGCGATCGGCTTCACAGATCGCGGGCGTGGCGATACGCTCGAAATCGCGTCGAACATGAGCTATCACTTCGAGCCCGTTACGCTGACCTCGGTGACGGGTCTCATCAAGTATCAGTCCGCCAACAATCAGGATGTGGACGGACTCCCAGTCGCTATTCTTGATGCATATGGAAATCCATATCTTTACGATCAAGAAAGCGAGGAATTCCGTATTTCCTCGAATAAGGGCGGCGGCTGGGACCTGGATGGGAAACTCGATTGGGTGTTGGGTTTTTACTATAGCAATTTCAGGTATTCCGCGGCCCAGGACTTGGGCATATTAGAGCCGGCTGACTTTGGCGTTACGAATGCTTACAGCCACCAGGACGGCCTGACCGAGAGCGAAGCAGCTTTCGCGCATGCCATTTATCATTTCACCGATGAGCTGTCGGGTACTTTCGGCATGCGGTATTCCCGTGACCACAAGGATCACGACTACATCTCACACCTCGGCGGCCCAACGAATTACGATACGCCGATCACTTTCTATTCGAGGACATTCGAGACCGGCATCGCCTACCAGTTCGACCTGAAGCATCTGGTCTATTTCCGCTTCGCACAGGGCTACGAGGCGGGCGGTTTTCTAGGCTATCCCGGGTGTGACGGA
>CAZNNJ010000396.1:0-5595 GCA_964574305.1 uncultured Rhodospirillales bacterium
TTCTCCGAGGCCAGGGGGCGGAAATCGGCGATGTCCAGCACCAGCAGGCGCGTCGCCTCGGTGGTGATCACGGTGGCGTTGCGCGCGGCGCCGGTGACCAGCGCCATCTCGCCGAAGAAGTCGCCGCCGGAGAGCTTGACCGGCTTGGGCTCGACCTGGATTTCGACCTCGCCGTTGACGATGAAGAACATGCAGTCGCCGGGTGCACCGCGCCTTGCCACCACCGAGCGCGCCGGCAGCTCGCGCGGGCGCAGCAGGTTGGCGAGGTCGGCGATGGTGCCGGCGCCGACATCGTGGAACAGCGGCACCTGGGCCACCAGGTCCCAGTTGCGCAGGAAATCGCGCCGCCGCATCTCCTGCGCGAAGCCGGTCGCCAGAACACCGGCGAGCAGGCCGAAGACGATCAGGCCGGAGATCATCATCCCGCCGGCGATCAGCCGGCCGAGGCCGCTTTTCGGCACCATGTCGCCATAGCCGGTGGTGGTCAGCGTGGTGATGGCCCACCACAGGGTCTGGCCGACGGAGTTGAACTGGTCGGGGTCGTTGCCGCGCTCCACCAGATACTCGAGGACGCCGCCGGTCAGCAACACGCTGAAGAACAGCAGCATAACGGCCGACATGGCCTGGCGCTCGCGCTGGAACACGGCGAACAGCATGTCGATGCCCTTGGAATAATGGGCGAAGCGCGCGATCCACAGGATCGCCAGGATCGGCGCCCCGGTGGAGGAGCGGTCGATGAACTCGCCGAGGCTCATCGGCACGAAGCACAGCAGTCCGATGATGCTGGCCCGCGAGGTCAGCCAGCGCCGGCGCGCCTGGGAGACCGGGACGCCTTCGACCTTGATCGGCATGATCCACAGCCGCGCCAGCCAGTCGAGGATGAAGAAGCCGAGGACGAAGATATCGGTGGCGAGCGAGACATGGTCCCAATAGACCGGCAAGGCCGGCTCGGTGCCGGCGATCATGGCCCCGACGCCGACGATCACCGCTGCGGCCTCGACCATCCGATAGACCCACGACAAGCGCGAGACGCCATTCTCATCGAAGATGTCGGTCGTGACGCGCGCCATTCTCCCTCCGGATTTTTATGGTCTTTTTATCGCACGCCCCGCGCGGATGTGTTCAATTTTTTTGAGACTATGTAACGGTCACAGCCGCCACAGCTCCAGCCGCGCGACCGCCTCGGCAATGTCCTCGGTCGCGCCGGCATAGCCGAAGCGCAGGTACCGGCCGCCCTCGACCGTGTCGAAATCGATGCCGGGTGTCACCGCGACGCCGGTTTCCTGGAGCCAGCGATGGGCGATCTCCGAGCTGTCGGGCCAGCCGTCGGGCAGCCTGGCATAGATATAGAAGGCGCCGTCCGGCGAGGCCGGCACGGAAAGGCCGATGCGCGCGAGCCCGTCCAGCAGCAGGCGCCGGTTGCCCTCATAGCGGACGCGGTTCGCCTCCAGCTCATCGGTCGCGTCGAAGGCGGCGATGGCGGCGTGCTGCGACACGGAGGGAGGGGCGATATAGAGATTCTGCGCCAGGCATTCGACCTGCCGTATCTTGGATTCCGGCACGATCATCCAGCCCAGCCGCCAGCCGGTCATCGAATAATATTTAGAGAAGCCGTTGAGCACGACGGTCTCGCCGTCGACCTCGAGCGCGGTCGTCGCCTGCCCCCCGTAGGTCAGCCCGTGATAGATCTCGTCCGCCACCAGCGGCACACCGGCCGCCCGGCACCAGCCGGCGATCTCGGCCAGGCGGCCGCGCGGCAGCACCACGCCGGTCGGGTTGGCCGGGCTCGCCACCAGCAGCAGGTCGAGCGGGCGGTTGAGGCTGTCGAGGGCGGCGACGGTCGGCTGGAACCCATCCTCGGCCGCGCAGGCGATCTCGACCGGCTCCATCCCCAGCGCGGTCGCGATGTTGCGGTAGCAGGGATAGCTGGGCCGCGCCATGCCGATGCGCCCACCCGGGGCGGTCAAGGCCAGGAAGGCCAGCATCAGCCCGGCCGAGCTGCCGGTCGTGGCGATGACCCTGGCCGGATCGATGGTGAGCCCGTGCTTCTCGCCATAGTGCCTGGCGATGCGGGCGCGCAGCGGGGGCAGGCCCAGCGCCTCGGTATAGCCCAGCCTCTCATGCGCGATGGCCTCGGTCGCCGCCCGCCGCACCGGAAGCGGCGCGCCGGTCGAGGGCTGGCCGGTTTCCAGATGGATGATCGAGCGCCCGGCCGCGGCCAGCGCATTGGCCTCGCGCATCATGTCCATGGCGACGAAGGACGCGATGGTTGCGGGCACGGGACGGGGTGAGGCTGGGGGCGTGGTCTTCGACATCGGCATGAAAATCACTTATTGTCCTTGCGTGCGACGGGATTGCGCCCACTATGACTGTACGCGTTTGTCACAACGCCTCGAGGAGGCGAGCCTTGGCATTCTATTCTAGCCTGCGCAATACAGCGGTAGCCATCTGCGCCGCTTTGGGCCTTGCGACGCCGGCGATGGCGCAGGACGTGCCAGCGCTGTTCAGCGACACCGAGGTCGAGCAGACGCTCCGCACTTTCTGCACGCCGGTCTGGGTTGCCGCCGGGCTGAAGCCCGAAGACGTCCATATCGTGCTGGTCAACAGCCCGCAGCTCAACGCCTTCGTCGCCGGCGGCCAGAACATCTTCGTCTATACCGGCACGCTGGAGAAGTCTGACAACGCCCTCGAAGTGATTGGCGTGATGGCGCACGAAACCGGCCATATCGCCGGCGGCCATCTGGTGCGCAGCGACGAGAATATGGAGAACGCCTCCTATACCATGCTGCTGGCGACGGTGCTTGCCGGCGCCGCCGCTATCGGCAGCCACGATCCCGGCGCCATTGCCGGGGCGCTGGGCATCGGCGAGGACATGGGCATCCGTAACTACCTGATGTCCAGCCGCACGATCGAGGCCTCGGCCGACGAGGCCGGCATGAGCTATCTGGAAAAGGCGCATATGTCGCCGCGCGGCCTGCTGGAATTCATGCAGAAGATCCAGGTCGAGGAAGGCGTGCCGCTGACCGGCGACCAGAAATTCCTGATCGACCACCCGCCGACTCCGGACCGTATCCAGGCGATGCTTCAGGGCATGGGCCGCTCGCATTATGCCGATGCCCAGCTGCCGCCCGAATGGGTCGAGAGATATGCCCGCATGAAGGCGAAGCTGGTCGGCTATCTGCATCCCGACTTCGCACTGAAGAAATATTCCCGCGCCGATACCAGCGTCGCCGGCCGCTATGCCCGGGCCGTGGCGATGTGGCGGCTGGGCCAGGTCGATCCGGCGGTCGAGCTGATGGACCAGCTGATCGCACTGGAGCCCAAGAACCCCTATTTCCACCAGGCCAAGGCCCAGATGCTGTTCGAGAACGGACGCATCGCCGACTCCATCGCCGCGTTCAAGACGGCGGCGGCGCTGGCGCCCAAGGGCACTGACGAAATCCATGTCGAGTACGCCCAGGCGCTGCTGGAAAAGGAAGACCCGGCCAACCTGCAGCTGGCGATCGACGAGCTGAACACGGCCGCGAAGGTCGAGACCCGCAATGCCTCGCTGCACCGCTTCTTCGCCATCGCCTATGGCCGGCAGGGCAAGGAGGCGATGGCCAAGCTGGAGCTGGCGGAAGAGGCGGTGCTGTCCGACAAGCCCAGGACCGCCCGCCGCATGGCATCGGACGCGATGCGGCAGCTGCCGGCGGGCTCACGCGAATGGTTGCGTGCCCAGGATCTGATCGCCGCCAGCCTCGCCCGCAAGACCCGCAGTTCCAGCGACGAAGACTCGGCCGGCGTTCATTTCAGCGTCGGCCCGGTCACCGGCGCGCCCGGCCAGATTTTCGGCCCGTCCAATTCCGGGTTTACGCAGCGGCCTTAAGCAGCGTAGTCATCACCCAGATCTCATCAGGAAATTTCGATGCGCCTGTTTTCCCGCCTGTCCGTGCTTGCCTGCCTTGCGGCTGCGAGCCTCGCCCCGCTGCCCGTCATGGCGGCCGACCCGCCCGCCCCGCCGTCGCCCTTCAACGACGCGCAGAAGGCGGGAATCGAGACCGTCGTCCATGACTATCTGCTGAAGCATCCCGAGATCATCCTGCAGGCGGTCGAGGCCTATCAGGCCAATCTGCAGGCCGAGAAGGACAAGGCCGCCAAGGATGCGCTGGCCAAGCGCGAGGCCGACCTGCTGCACGATCCGGCGACCCAGGTCATGGGCAATGCCGCCAGCGACTGCGCGATCATCGAGTTCTTCGACAATCAGTGCCCCTATTGCCAGGCCAACGAGCCGGAAATCCAGAAGCTGCTGAAGGACGACAACAGGGTCAAGCTGGTGCTGAAGGAGTTCCCGATCCTGGGCCCGATCTCGCTGGTCGCGTCGAAGGCGGCGCTGGCTTCGGTCAAGCAGGGCAAATACGCTCAGTTCCACGCGGCGCTGCTGGGGCATAAGGGCCATTACGATAAGGCCGCCCTGGTCGACGAGATCGCCAAGAGCGTCGGCCTGAATATCGACCAGCTGCACAAGGACATGGATTCGGCCGAGATCCAGGCCGAGATCGACAAGAACCTGGAGCTGGGCCGCGCGCTGGACATCAATGGCACGCCCGGCTTCGTCATCGGCGACCAGATCGTCAGCGGCGCCTCGTCGGTCGACGAGCTGAAGAAATACGTCGCCGACGCCTGCAAGGAGAAAGGCTGACCCATGATCGATCATCTTGGCTTTGCCGTCAGCGACCTCGAAAAGGCCAAGATGTTCTATCTGGCCGCGCTGAAGCCGCTGGGCATCGACATCCTGATCGAGGTGACGTCCGAGCAGACCGGCGGCGAGGCGCATATCGGCTTTGGCGCGAATCGGAAGCCTTTCTTCTGGATCGGCACCGGCAAGGCCATCGATGGGCCGGTCCATATCGCCTTCGACGCGCCGGATCGGGCGACGGTCGATGCGTTCCATGCGGCGGCTTTGGCGGCGGGCGGCAGGGATAACGGTCCGCCCGGCATCCGCGCCCACTACCATCCGAACTATTACGGCGCCTTTGTATTTGACCTGGATGGCCATAATATCGAGGCCGTCTGCCACCTGCCGGAATAGGCGCCCTGACGGGTGGCCGAATTCACAGGAATTGCCGCCGCCCATCGCCTCATGTATGACGCGGGACCCGATTCAAGGCTGAAGATTTGACCGACCGCCCGTCCATATTGATCCTCAACGGACCCAACCTGAACATGCTGGGCCAGCGCGAGCCCGGCATCTATGGCCGGGATACGCTCGACGACATCGAGGCGGCATGCAAGGCGAAGGCGGCCGAGCTGGGGCTCGAAGTCGATTTCCGCCAGTCCAACCGCGAGGGCGAGCTGGTGGAGTGGGCGCAGGTTGCCGGGCAGTGGTTCCAGGGCATCATCGTCAACGCCGCCGGCTATACCCACACCTCGGTGGCGCTGCTGGATGCGCTCATGGTCTCCGGCCGGCCGGTGATCGAGGTCCATCTGTCGAACCTCTTCCGGCGGGAGGAATTCCGCCATCATTCCTATGTGTCCCGCGCCGCGACCGGCGTCATCTGCGGCTTCGGCCTCAAAGGCTATGTCCTCGCGCTCGACGCGATGGCGAAGCTCGTC
>CAZNNJ010000397.1:0-5582 GCA_964574305.1 uncultured Rhodospirillales bacterium
CTCGGAATATCTCTGGCTTTTCCATGACCGGGTGGCGGGCGGACTGGCGCCCCATCGGGGACCCCGGCCCGCCGGTCCCGACGTTTCGCCTGTGTGGTGCGGGTCTCAGGCACCCCCGTTTTAATACAAGGGCCAGCCATAGAAGGCGCCGGGCTTGATCCTCGTCGCATAATCGGGCGGCAGGTTGTCGCCCAGCGCATCACGCTCGTTGGTGGCGCACCAGACGTCCCCCGTCCGTGGCTCGACCGTCAGGCCGGCGCAGTTGCGGATGCCGTTGGCATAGCTCTTGAGGCCGGCCTTGCCGTCGGGGCTGGTGACCAGAACATCAGCCCTCCAGGCCTCGTCGCCCATCGATGCGCCCAGCCCACGCTCCTTTTCCGCCCCCTCGATGTCCTTGGCATCCGCCTGGTCTGCGCTGACGTTCGAGGACGAGCCGACGGAGATGTAGAGCTTGGTGCCGTCCGGCGAGAAGGCGATATCGCGGGTCGTGTGGCCGCCGCCGGCCGGCAGCCTGGGCACGATCACCTCGGCCGGGCCGGAGGCCTTCATATCGCCGCTTTTGTAGGGGAAGCGGACGACCGAGTCCTCGTTGGCGATATAGACATAGTGCGGGTCCGGGCCCGCCGGGTAGAAGGCGATGCCGAACGGGCTATTCAGATGGGCGGCGAAGATCTCGGTCCCGCTGGCCTTGGGGGGGCCGTCGGCGGCGCGCAGAACGCTGACTTGGTCCGACCGCGTTTGGGCGAGGAGGAGGTCGCCGTTGGGGGCGAGGCGGATCACCCGCGGCCGCTTCAGCTGTGCGAACGGCTCGACCTTGAAGCCCTCCGGCACCAGCGGTGCCGCTCCGGCCGGCTGGTCGACCAGCGACGACATGTTGGGCACGCTCTGGGTGGCATAGGGCGCCGGAAGGTCGGCCGGCACGATATGGCGGCGGATGCCGGGCGCGTCCTTGGTGTAGTCGCCGTAGGCGTCGGCGCCGGTCAGGATTCCGGCCGATGCCGCCGGTCCCCACAACGCCGCCGTCAACAGGATGGCGGCGCGGGGCAGGGCGGCTCTCAGCATGGCATCCTCGCAGGTTCGGTCCCGAACATGAAACTGGGCGGGATCATAGACCCCGCCCAGCCGCAATCAACACGCCGAACTCTGCGAAAGTTTCACGCAAATTCGAATTATCCGCGCGGACCCTGTGCCTGGGCCGGGCGGCCGCGGCCGCCATTGCGGTGCTGGCCCTGGCCGGGGCGCTGCTGGTTTTGCCGATTGGGATTCTGGCGGTTCGGGTTCTGGCCGGGACGGTGCCCGTCCTGCCGCTGCCCCTCGGGACGATGGCCCTCGGCGCGATGGCCTTCGGGACGTTTGTTCTGCTGCGGCCGGCGGGCCGGCTGCGGGTGGCGCTGCGGTGCCGGCGTAGCGATGCGTGCCGTTTCGGCCGGCGGGTCCATTACCGGCACCTTCTGGCCGATCGTGCGCTCGATGTCGCGCAGGAACGCCTTCTCTTCGGTGTCGCACAGCGAGATCGCGATGCCGTCGCGCCCGGCGCGCGCGGTGCGGCCGATACGGTGGACATAGCTCTCAGGGATGTTCGGCAGGTCGACATTGATGACGTGCGAGATGCCGTCGATATCGATGCCGCGCGCGGCGATATCGGTCGCCACCAGGACCCGGACCTTGCCGGCGCGGAATGCCTCCAGCGCCGCCTGGCGGGCGCCCTGCGACTTGTTGCCGTGAATAGCCGCCGCGCCGATGCCCGCGGCGTTCAGATGGTCGCTGACCCGGTTGGCGCCGTGCTTGGTGCGGGTGAAGGCGATGACGCGGGTCATCGTCTGGTCGGCCAGCAGGTCGACCATGACATGGCGCTTCTGCGCCATCGGCACGAAGATGACATGCTGCCCGATCCGCTCGACCGTCGTCGCCTGGGGCGTGACCTCGACCCGCATCGGGTTGTTCAGCAGCTTGGCCGCCAGATCGGCGATCTCGCGCGGCATGGTGGCCGAGAACAGCAGGGTCTGCCGGTTCTTGGGCAGCACGGCGACGATTTTGCGGACGTCGTTGATGAAGCCCATGTCCAGCATCCGGTCGGCCTCGTCCAGGACGAAGACCTTAAGGTCGTCAAAGCGGACATGGCGCTGGTTCATCAGGTCCAAGAGCCGCCCGGGCGTCGCGACCAGTATGTCCAGGCCGCGCTGCAGCGCCTCGACCTGCCGGCCCTGGCCGACGCCGCCGAAGATCACGGCATGCTTCGGCTTCAGATGAGCGCCGTAATTCCGGACGCTCTCGTCGATCTGGATGGCGAGCTCGCGGGTCGGGGTCAGGATCAGGGCGCGCGGCTGGATCGGGCGAACCTTGGTTCCGTCCATCAGCGTCTGCAGGATCGGCAGGGTGAAGGCGGCGGTCTTGCCGGTGCCGGTTTGGGCGATGCCCAAGAGGTCGCGTCCGTCCAGCAGATGCGGGATGGCCTGAGCCTGAATCGGGGTGGGGGTGGAATAGCCCTGATCGGCCAGAGCCTTTTGCAGCTCGGGACGCAGAGCGAGTTCAGAGAAAGAAGAAATGGTCATATAAATCCGGTTCACGCGCAAACGGGTACCTTCCGCGTCTGGCGCGTGCCTAAGGTGCCGTTCCGCGCGCGTGCCGGAGGGGCAGGGTGTTTTTATGGATTGTTTCGAAACGCAGCGGAACGCACCCGATTGCCGGGCGCAGCACCGGTTCGCGCGATCGCGAAACACGGATCGCGGCCGAAAAGGCGCGATGCGTTGGCGTCTAAATGCGCTTGCGCCCGCAATAAATCAAGACCGGCCCATTTTGCCGCGGCGCAGGATATAATTTCGTGGGTCGTTCTGTGGGTAAGCCAAAGAGGAGTGGATGATGAAAAAGCTGGCTTTCGCGATCATGTGGGCGACGCTCGGTCTCGCCGCCGCGGCACAGGCTCAGCAGGCTCCGGCCGCCGGTACCTTGCGGCAGGCCTGCGCCGCCGATGCCCAGGCGCTCTGTCCTGGAATGAAGCCGATGGATCAGCGCAAATGTCTGATGACCAACATCTCCAAAGTGTCTCAGGATTGCGGCACCGCGCTGGCCAACGCGCGCAGCGCGATGAAGGTCTATATGCAGGCCTGCGGCGCCGATATCCGCCAATATTGCGGCAACCAGCCAGCGGGGCCTGAGCGCCACCAGTGCGTGGTCGCCAATCAGGCGCAGTTCTCCCAGGCCTGCCAGTCGGCGCTGGCCGCGCAGGGGGCCGGGCCCGTCCCCGCGCAGTAACCGTTGACGGCTGGTTAGCGGCTCAGGACTTCTGTCTGCGTCCGTAGGACACGCCGTAGGCCGCGCCGCGGATCGCGATGATGGGATCGTCCGACGCGGCGATCCCGTCGATCAGCGCGGTCGGCACGAACAGCAGCTTCTTCTCCGCCGCCAGGCTGTCGGGATCGGGCTTGGCGATGGAGATTTCGCCGAGCTCGACCTTCGGGTTGGTGTCGGGCCATACGACCGTGGCGTCGTTGGTGACGTCGCCAGGCTGGGCCAGCTGGACGAACAGCTTGAACTTCACTGGCCCCTTCTTCAGCCGGTCCTTGACGCTGTCCGACAGGAAGTTGGGCGGCAGCTTCCCGGCATCGGCATCACTCAGGAAATGCGCGCCCGCCTCTGGCACCAGCTGATACCGGCCAAGCTTGGTGACGCCCTCGGCATTGGTGAACTTGAAGGCGTTGACGCCGAAGAAAGGCTGGGTGGCATAACTTTCCGGGATCGGCTGCGGCGTTGCCACAGCCTTTGCCGCGGCCGGATGGCTGCCCAGGAAGGTCTCGATCGGCGTCGGCTTGGGCGAGTCGGGCTTGGTCGCGGCGATCGCTTGCAGCAGCCCCAGGAAATCCTCGCCGTTCGACACCGGGAAGCCGTTGGTCGAGATGCAGACGATGTCGGTGGTCTTGCCGTCGGGCAGCTGGAACTTCACCGCCATGCCGCGCGTGCGATAGGACGGGTGCGTGTCCGGCATGTCCGGCAGGCCGCCGCCGTTGGAGAAGCGGACGATGATCGGCACCGCCGGGCCCTGCAGATGGGCCGCCTTGGAAAGTCCCTTGGCGGCGGCCGTCGGCGTGAAGGTGCCCTCAAACACCGAGCCCTTGGCATGGTTCGCCCGGAAGCCGGGATGGACGCCGAACATGGTGTTGAACTGGTCGACCAGCCGAAACGGCAGCGGCAGCTGGGGCGCAGCGGCCGGGGCCGGCGCGGGCGCCGGATCGGCCCATGCCACGGGCGCCGCCAGCAGCAGCAGGCTGAGGCCCAATCCCTTACCGAAATTCGTGTTCAGCCGCATATGTCCCTCCGGTTGCCGCGTAGCCGATTACGCGCACGATAGCTGTGAGACTATCGGGGGTCTGTTACAAAACCGCTGTTATCCTGTACCGGCGGCCGGTCACAGTATGTAGGCGAGCCCGGCCACGACCATGCCGAGCCCGGTCAGGCCCAGCGAGGCGATCCAGTAGAGCTTCTTGCGCGCCAGCAGCGCGATCGATGCGCCGGCCACCGCGACATGCACTATGCCCTCGGCGATGGTCAGGGTGTGGTGGCGGCCGAAATGCCGCTCGGCGATCTCGCTATGCCGCTCGACCTCGGCCTCGAAAGCCTTCGCCTTGTTCTGCGTGTCGGGCTGTTCCTTGGCGTATTTGTCGACATCCGACTTCATTTTCTCCGCCACCTCCGGCTGGGAGGTCAGCGCCGAGCCCACGGTATAGATATGGCGTTTGACGCTTTCTGACTGGTATTCGGCCCAGGTGTCCGACGCCCTGGCCTGGGCCAGGACGGCGTCGTTCTTCTCGACGAAAGTATGCGAGGCCTCGGTTTCGCCGAGCGCCCCGATGAAGGCCGCGATCACGGCCATGACCGCGATCGACAAGGTCACTTGAATGGTCAGCGGATCGCCCGTTTCCGCGGCATGGTGCGCATGATGGGCATGTTCCATCGCTTCTTGCTGCGTGTCGGTCAGGTCGGTCATGGCGATCCCATTGTCGGTGCGCGGCCGCCGCGACAATATCGGGCGCGGCAGGCTTCAGAAAGGGTGGTTATGAGAGTTAATTAGGATGTAACAATCGATCCGCAACATGTGTCCGCGTGCATCGGTTCCCGTGCCAAAAAAGCCGGGCAAACACCTATGTTGCAAGGCGATAGGAACGGTAATAATCTTTGCGGGACCAAATTCCGTAGGGTCTGCCCCGTTATCACCGTTGCTTCGGCTCGGATGAGCCGGTTTTCCCGACAAGTGATTTGATCCAGCCAGCTGATCGGCTGGTTGTAACTGATGCGGGAGAACTGCGATGCCGGCAGGCACAGTCAAATGGTTCAACGCCACCAAGGGCTATGGCTTTATCCAGCCCGAGGACGGCACCAAGGACGTCTTCGTCCATATCTCTGCGGTCGAGCGCGCCGGTATGCGCTCTCTGGTCGAAGGCCAGAAGGTGAGCTATTCGGTCGAACAGGGCCGCGAGGGCAAGAGCTCGGCGGTCGATCTGAAGGTCGCCTGATTTCTTCAGCCGCCGCCGGCCTTGCCGATGGCAGGCCGGCGGCTGCTTTCCCGCTCGCTTTTGCGCGCTACCCCG
>CAZNNJ010000398.1:0-5578 GCA_964574305.1 uncultured Rhodospirillales bacterium
CCGGCGGGCCGGGCGCTTTTCCCGATCCTGCCCACCGTCGGCGAGGTCGAGCGCAACCAGGTGTTCTTCGGCTCCCTGCCGCCGACCCTCTTCTTCTGCTGCCTGCCCGACCAGGTCTTCGCCTTCTTCGTCCTGCCGACCAGCGCGACCAAGACCACCTTGCTGATCACCTGGCTGTTTCCGGAGGAAAGCCTGAAATGGCCGCGCTTCCAGTGGGCGTTCGACTCCCAGTCCGCGACCAACGACATCCTGAACATCCAGGACCAGGAGGCAAACGTCGAGCTGCAGAAGGGGCTGAAATCCCGCTTCGGCACCCGCGGCCGTTACTCGCACCTGGAAAAGACGCTGCCGCAGTTCAATCGTTGGATCTATCTGCGCCTGCGCCGTTTCTTTGACGGCGAGGCACTGCGAGAGGCCGCGGAGTAGAGGCGTAGGGTGGAAGAGCGGAGCGTATTCCACCATTCGGTGTAGCCACGAACATCGGCAGGCCGAGCGCTGCTCGGCTGGCGGGATACGCTCCGCTTTCCGCCCTACTCGCTCTGTTGCTGAAGCAGCGCCGGCGCCTGCTGGATGGCGCGCACGATAGCGAGGTAGCCGGAGCAGCGGCAGAGATTGCCGGCCAGGGCCTCGCGGATTTCCGCCTCGTCGGGGGCGGGGTTTTCCAGCAGCAGGGCGGTGGCGGCGATCGTCATGCCCGGGGCACAATAGCCGCACTGGAAAGACACTTCGGCGACCAGGGCGGCCTGCACCGCTCGCCCCTCGGGCAGGGCCGGCAGTCCTTCCGGCGTGATCACCGTCCGCCCCTCCAGCCGGTATAGCCTGAACAAGCAGGCATTGACCGGCATTCCGTCGACCAAAACCAGGCAGGCGCCGCAGCGGCCGATATCGCAGCCGACCTTCGGTGCCGTGAGGGCGAACTGTTCGCGCACGATATCCACCAGCCGCGTCTCCGGCGTGCCCTCGACGGTCACCGGGTTGCCGTTGAGGGTGAAGGTGGCGGCGATCATTCGGCGGCCTGCGCTGTGTCGAGCGCATCCAGCATCGCTTCCGGATCGATCGGCAATCTCGTGATCCATACGCCGGTGGCGTCGGCGACGGCGCTGTTTATGGCGGCGGCAACCGCGCCGATCGACAATTCGCCGATACCGCGCGGGCCGTACGGATCGTCGGGATCGAGCGCCTCGACCGCATAGGTACGCATGGCGGCTGGCGCGTCCAGCACGCTCGGCACCATATAGGTGTCGAGGTTGCGGGTGGTGAACCGCCCGCCTTTCAGCAGCGCATCCTCGGTCAGCGCGAAGCCCATGCCTTGCACATTGCCGCCCTCGAACTGGCCGAGATAGCCGGCCGGGTCCATCACCGGTCCGGCGGCGGTGTGCTGGTCCAGCTCCAGCACGCGTACCATGCCGGTGGCGCGGTCGACCGACACGCGCGCCACGGCGGCGGCATAGGAATGCAGGAACAGCGTGTTGCGGTCCTTCGAATCATTCGTCGGGAACGACAGCATGATCGTTTCGCTGGGCAGCCGATCCGGCCCGATCCAGTCTGCCAGCCTGGGGAAATCCAGCACCAGCCCCGAGGTGTCGTGGATGCCGCCCGCGCCGATCTGCAGCTCAGCTGCCGGCCGGTTGAGCATCAGCGAGGCCTGGTCGCGGATTTGTGCACCCAGCACCGGGCACAGAGCCCGCGCCACATGCCAGACGATCGTGGCCGACCGGCTGGCGATGGTCGCACCGGAATCCGGGGCCGCATTTGTGTCGCCGACCAGCGCGGTGACGTCGTCCCGCGCGCAACCCATCTCGCCCGCGACGGCGGACTGGATCAGCGCCATCACCCCCTGGCCGAATTCATCGAAGCTGAAGGCCGCCTCGATGGTGCCGTCCGGCTTCAGCGTCAGCCGCCCGCCGCCGTCATCGGGGATCAGCGAGCCAAGCCCGACTGGCTGCATCACCAGCGCGACGCCGACGCCGGTCGATGAGCGTCCGTCCGCGGCTGGGCCGCGCGGCTTGCCCCACAGATCGCTGGCGGCGGCATGATCCAGCACGTCGGCCAGGCGTTCGGAGGGCGAAAGCGTGTGGCCGAAGACGCCGGGCGTTCCCGGCTCGCGCAGATTGATCCGCCGCATCGCCACCGGGTCCAGCCCGGCCAACTCGGCCAGCCTGTCGATCTGGGCTTCGACGGCATAGACCATCTGATTGACGCCGAAGCCGCGGAAGGCGCCGGCCACGCCGTTGTTGGTATAGATCGTCTTCCCGTTCATGCAGACATTGGGGACGGTGTAGGGACCGCAGCCCTGGGCCAGGGCTGCATGCATCACCGCGATGCTCCAGGAGGAATAGCCGCCGGTCTCGACCAGCAGGTCGACATCCTGCGCCAGCAGCCGGCCGCCTGCGTCGCAGCCGGTGCGCATGCGGATGGTCATCGGCGTCCGCTTCCAGCCGGCGGCGGTCGATTCCTCCCGGCAAAGATGAAGCCGCACCGGCGCATTGGCCTTCAATGCCAACAGGGCCACGATCGGCTGGATGGTCAACTCATCCTTGCCGCCGAAGGCACCGCCGGTCGGGCTGCTCACCACCCGGATTTGCGATTCCGCTAGGTTCAGGATGCGCGCCATCTGCATGCGGTCGCGTGTGTTGCTCTGGGCACCGACGAAGATCTCGATCCCGCCCTCGGCTGTCGGCCGGGCGAATCCGCCCTCGGTTTCCATGAAAACATGCATCTGGCGGGGCGTCAGATAGGTGTCCTCGACGATGTGGACGCAATCGGCCCAAGCCGCGTCGATGTCCCCGCGTGCATAGCTGTCGGTGTCGACCACATTGCCGCTGTTGTGGACTGCTGGCGCGTCGGGCAGCAGGGCGGTGTGAACGCACTCGACTGGGGGCAGGGCCGCGTACTCGACCTCGATCAGCGCCAGGGCGCGCGTGGCGGTTTCGGCATCGATCGCTGCCACTGCCGCAACCACGTCGCCCTCATAGCGGACCTTGTCGGCGCAGAAGGCCGGCTGGTCCTGGATGATGATGCCGTAGCCGTTGAGGCCGGGCACATCGCGGGCGGTCACCACCGCGCGCACGCCCGGCAGGCTTTCGGCCTTCGAGACGTCCAGCCGTACGATCCTGGCGTGCGGCACGCCTGCACGAAGGACACGGCCGACCAGCATCCGCTCGTCGCGATAGTCGGTCAGGTAACGCAGCGCGCCCTTGACCTTGCCCCTGATGTCCGGCCGTACCGGCCAAGCAGGGGCCTCGCTGCGCGCCAGATGGATCTGCGGGTGGTCGGGCGGGCGGCGGAGGGGCACGGCGTAGCTGCGCGGCGGCGGGGCCTCGATCTCACGACCCAGCGCGGCCACCAGAGCGTTGGCCGCGGCGATGCGTTTGTACCGCCCGGTGCGTAGAGTGTCGTCCTGCGCCTCGATCTCCTCAATCAGGCTATGCCGCAGCCTGCGCCAATCGACGGCATCGAGCGTGTGTCCGACCAGACGATTGCTGGAGGCGGCCAGCAGCTTGGGCCTGACGCCGGCGCCAACGCATAATCGCGCGTACAGGATCTGCCCCGCGGATTCCGTTTCCAGTGCGGCGGCCACGCCGACGACGCTTGGGGTGAAGCCATGGCGCAAGCCGATCTTCTCGGCAAAGACCTTGGCCGGCGGCGGCGGCAGGAGCAGGCCGACGAGCAGCACCCGGGTGCGGCTCGCGGCGCGGTCGTCGAGCCAGTCAAGCAGCGGCCGTTCGCCATAGCCGGTCTCGTCCCAGAGCCCGGCGCGCGCGCCCAGGGCTGCCAGCAACGGCACGGAGCAGCCCGCGATTCGGCAGACATTGCCGCCGATCGTGGCGAGGCTGCGTACGCTCGGCGATCCAATGCGCGACACGGTCTCGGCCAGTACAGGAAAGCGGCTGCGAGTTTCCAAATCCCGATTCAATGCAGCCAAGGGAACGAGAGCGCCGATCCAGAGTTCATCGTCCGCGCTGAGCGTGACTTGCCGCATGGGCCCGCCGAGCGGTGACAGGTCGAGAAGGCGCGCCGGCCATGGTCCGTTGATCCAATCGAGCTGAGCGGCCGTCGCGCCGGCGATGGGCACGATGGTCGGATCGGCGGCCAGGATACGCCATGCCTCGTCGAGCGTTTCGGCCCGTTCGATCCGAGGCGCGGCCATCGAGCCGCTCTACTCGGCCGCCATCGGCATATAGCCGCGATACTTTTCCAGCAGCCAGCGATTGAATTGCGGCAAGATCGATTCCAGGTGCGAATAGCGACCGCGCGGCGCGAAGCGCGACTTGAAGGCTTGCTGCATCGTCTTGTTCGTCACCTCGTCCTGATCGCCGAACGTCCCGGTCGACGAGACCTGGACCTGCCGCATCCAGTTGAAATTCGGCAGCTCGGTCGTCTTCTTCGGATAGTAGAAGTTCAGCAGCAGGTCGATCGAGTTCACCGACCGCGGGAAGATGCGGAAGGTGAAGGCCTGGTCGGGTAGCAGGCAGATGAACAGGGTCGGCGGTACGGCGGAGAAGACCGTGCGGCTCCGCTCCTCCTCGGTCAGCGTCTCGATGATCGGGAACTGGGCCTTGCCGCTGGGATTGAAGGCGGCGTCCTTCCGTTTGCCTTCGAAATAGGTGATGTGGGTGACGTAATTCTCGCCTTCCTTCCAATCCCGCCAATCGGTGAAGGCGGCATTCTGGGCCGGGGCGATCTCGTGATAGCCCTTGTGGACATAGGATGTGTGATAGGGCTCGAGCCCGTTTTCCAGCGAGATCTTCCAGTTCCACGGATAGTGATGATGCAAGGTCGGCATCACCATCATGTCGGCGAAATCGTAGTGGCTGAGCTCGGCATCCGCCTTGGCCAGCGTGGGTTTTAGCGGGGCGGCGTCGAGGTCGAAATTGGCAAAGATGAAGCCGTGGAAGATCTCGACCTTCAGCTCCGGTAGGCTGGTGTCCTGGCGCTGCTGCGATAGGGGGACGGTCTGGCTCATCTCCGGCGCGCCGCGCAAGCGGCCGTCGAGCTGGTAGGTCCAGGCATGATAGGGGCAGACGAAGCCGGGGGCGTTGCCGCTCTGCTCTTTCTGGCAGTCGAAGATCACCGGATGGCCGCGATGCTGGCAGATCGCCGACAGCACCTTGATCGCGCCGTCCTGCTGCCGCACGACGATCAGCGGCTCGTCCAGGATCTGGACGGTGAAATAGTCGCCGGGATTGGGGATCTGGTTCTGGTGGCCCAGCGCCAGCCATTCCTTGAAGAAGATGGCGTTCTTCTCGAATTCGAAGAACCGCTCCGACGTGTAGACGCTGTTGGGCAGTGACCGGGCGCTGCTGACCTCGCCGAGGGAGCCCTCCATTTGCCGGAGCAGGTCGCTGATATTCGGTTCGGCGTCGCTATAGATGGTCATCGCATGTCACTGTGGTTGCGGGGAGACGAGTTCGATCTGCAGGCCCCAGGGGGTCAGGAAATAGACCCAGTGGCGCCCCTTGAGCGGATGGCTCGCGCCGATCACGGACGGGTGAGCCAGGACGCGGACTCCGGGCTGGCGGCGGAGCGTCTCGGCCGCGGCCGGCACATCCTCGACAAGAATCGCGAAATGACCGCC
>CAZNNJ010000399.1:0-4974 GCA_964574305.1 uncultured Rhodospirillales bacterium
ATCGACTGCGCGACCGTGGGCGAGGAGGCGGAGGTCATCGCGCTCACCATGCGTGAGGCGCTGGAGACGCCGGCACGCACCGCCGCGCTGGTGACGGCGGATCGGCCTTTGGCGCGAAGGGTCGCCGCCGCGCTGAAGCGCTGGGGGATCGAAGTCGACGATTCCGCCGGCCAGCCGCTGGGCGACACGCCCGTCGGCGTTTGGCTGAGGCTGCTGGCCGAAGCCGCAACTGGCGACTATGCGCCGCGCCCGCTGCTGGCGATGCTGAAGCACCCGCTGGCGGCGGGCGGCCTGCCGGTGGAGACGATGCGCCGGCGCATCCGGCTGCTGGAGCGCTTCGTGCTGCGCGGCCCGCGCCCAGGGCCTGGGCTGAAGGGCATCCGCGTCGTGCTGGAAGAGGTGGAGCTGGACGATTTCGACCACCCTGATGAAAAGCAGGAACTGCGCGACTGGCTGGACGACCTGGAGCGGCGGCTGGAGCCGCTGACCGCGACCCTGGCAACGAAACATGCCGACCTGTCGCAGTTGCTGATGCGCCATGCCGAGGTGGCCGAAGCGCTAGCGGAAACGCCGGACGAGGCGGGGGCGCTTCGCCTGTGGCGCGGCCAGGACGGCGAAGCGGCGGCGGACCTGTTCGTCCGGCTCAACGGTGCGGCCGGAGCCGACTTCCCGCCGGTCGCGATCGAGCGCTATCCGGCCGTGCTGTCGGCACTGATGGCCGTGATCGCCATCCGCCCGCTCTATGGCGTCCATCCCAGGCTGGCGATCTGGGGCCTGATCGAGGCACGGCTGCAGCGCGCCGACCTGCTGATCCTGGGTGGCCTCAACGAAGGCAGCTGGCCGCCCCAGCCCGGCGACGAACCCTGGATGTCGCGGCCGATGCGCGGCCGCTTCGGCCTGCCTCCCCTGGAGGCCAGGATCGGCGAGGCGGCCCAGGATTTCGCCCTGGCCACCGCCGGGCCGCGTGTGCTGATAACACGGGCGCTGCGCGTCGACGGCGCCCCCAGCGTTCCCGCCCGCTTCCTGTCGCGGCTGGACACGCTGCTGGAAGGTTCGGGCCTGGCCCTGCCGCGCGACATGGAGGCCTCGCGCCGCGGCTGGGTTGAAGAATTGGACCGCCCCGAAACCGTCATCCAGATTGATGCGCCCGAGCCTAGGCCGCCGGTGGCGGCACGGCCGCGCCGCCTGTCGGTGACCGCGATCGAGCTGTGGCGGCGCGACCCGTACGCGCTGTATGCCCAGCGCATCCTGAAGCTGCGCCCGCTTGACCCGCTCGACGCCGATCCCGGCGCGGCCGAGCGCGGCGAGATCATCCATCATGCGTTGGACCAATTCATCTCCCGCCACCCCGACCGGCTGCCCGCCGATGCGCTGGCCGCCTTGATCGCCGAGGGGCGCAAGGCCTTCGGTGACGCAATGGGCCACCCCTCTGTCGCCGCCTTCTGGTGGCCGCGCTTCGAGCGCGTCGCCGCCTGGTTCGTCGACTTCGAGCAGGCGCGCCGCCACGCCGGCATCCGGCCGCTGGAGACCGAGATCAAAGGCGGCATCCTGATCGAGACCGACGGCGAGCCCTTCCATCTGACCGCCAAGGCCGACCGCATCGACCGGTTGCCCGACGGCAGGCTGGCGATCCTCGACTATAAGACCGGGCGTCCGCCCACGGCCCAGTCGGTCCGCGACGGCTTCGCCCCGCAGTTGCCGCTGGAAGCGGTGATCGCCGACCAGGGCGGCTTCAAAGACCTGCCCCGGGCCGCTACCGGCGAACTCGCCTATCTGCGGCTGACCGGCGGCAATCCACCTGGCGAGTTTTTGCCGGCGCTGGGCCGCGATGCCCCGGACGAGGCCATCGCCAATGCCTGGGAAGGCCTGACCGAGCTGATCGCGGCCTATGACAAGCCAGACCAGCCCTATCGCGCGCTGGTTCGGGCCGAGTTCGCCTTCGCCGGCGACTACGACCATCTGTCGCGGCTGGACGAATGGGCGATCCGGTCATGAGCGCGATCCTGCCGATCACCGGTCGCCGCCGCGCCTCGGACCCCAAGGTCAGCGCCTGGGTCGACGCCTCGGCGGGAACCGGCAAGACCACCGTTCTGACCGACCGGGTGCTGCGCCTGCTGCTCAGCGGCGCCTCGCCCGACCGTATCCTCTGCATCACCTTCACCCGGGCGGCGGCGGCGGAAATGTCGAACCGCATCATCGAACGGCTGGGCGGCTGGGCAGTGAAGGACGATGCCGCGCTGGTGCAGGAGCTGTACGAGCTGACCGGGGAACGGCCCGACGCCGACACGCAGACCCGCGCCCGCACGCTGTTCGCCGCCATCGTCGACGCGCCCGCCGGCTTTCGCATCCAGACCATCCACGCCTTCTGCCAGTCGGTGCTGCGCCGTTTCCCGCTGGAGGCCGGGTTGGCGCCGCATTTCGACCTGCTGGACGATCGCACCGCCGGCGAGCTGCTGGCCGAGGCGCGGCAGGCCGTGCTGGCGGAGGCCGGGCGCGACACGAACGGGCCGCTGGGCAGGGCGCTGGCCGGGCTGGTCGAATATAAGGACGAGCGCGGCTTTGCCGCCCTGATCCAGGCGGTGCTGGCGTCGCGCCGACGGATTGCCCAGGCCATCCAAGACCATAACGGCGTCGGCCTGCTGGTGCCGCGCATGTGGCGGGAACTCGGGCTGGAGCCGGGGGAGACGCAAGCCGTCATCCTGGAGGATGCCTGCCGCGAGGGCATGTTCGACCGCGCGGGCTTGCACCATGCCTGCGAGACGCTGGCGGTCGGCAGTGCCACCGACATGCGCCGCGCCGACGGCATCGCCGCCTGGCTTGCGACGGAAGACAGGGCCGCCGGGTGGGACGCCTATCTCGGACAGTTCCTGAGCGCCAAGGGCGAACCCAACGGCAACTATGCCAAGACCAAGGCGCACAAGGCGATGGCCCATATATTGGAGCCGGAAGCGTTGCGCCTGATGACGGTGCTGGACCGGCTGCGCTCAGCCGCCACCGCCGCGGCGACCGAGGCGATGCTGGTGATGGCCGACGCCATCTTCCGTTTCTACGAGGCCAGCAAGTCGGCCAAGGCCCTGCTCGACTATGACGACCTGATCGAGATGACCCGCAGGTTGGTCGAAAGCGACGCAGCCTGGGTGCTCTACAAGCTGGACGGCGGCATCGACCACCTGCTGGTCGACGAGGCGCAGGACACCAACCCTGAGCAGTGGCGCATTATCCAGGCCCTGTCGGCAGAATTCTTCGCAGGCAAGGGTGCGCAGGAGCAGAACCGCACCATCTTCGTCGTCGGCGACGGCAAGCAGTCGATCTACAGCTTCCAGGGGGCCGACCCGACCGCGCTTGGGCCCATGCGGCGCTATTTCGAGCAGCAGCTCGGGAATATCGATTCGGTGCTGCAGCCTGTCGACCTGACCAAATCCTTCCGCTCGACCGACCCGGTGCTGCGCCTGGTCGACGGGGTCTTCGCCAATCCGGAAGCCTCGGACGGCGTCCATGACGACCCCGACAACCCGCTGAAGCACGACCTGTCGCGCATCGACGCCCCTGGGCTGGTCGAGCTGTGGCCGGCTTTCGAGCCGGAAGACGACGAAGAGGTTGCGGAAACCGGCCCCTGGGCGGCCAATGACAGGCCCCGGACTGCGCGCGACCCAGAGCAGGACCTGGCCGCGCGCATCGCCGACACGATCCAGGGTTGGATCGCGGCGCGGGAGCCGCTGGTGCCTGGCGGGCCGCCCATCGGCGCCGGGGACATCATGATCCTGGTCCGCCGCCGCACCCGCTTCGTCATGCCGCTGATCCGGGCGCTGAAGGCGCGGGACGTGCCGGTGGCCGGCGTCGACCGGCTGGCGCTGACCGAGCCGCTGGCGGTCAAGGACATGATGGCGCTGGGCCGTTTCCTGCTGCTGCCGGAGGACGACCTGACCCTGGCGGCGCTGCTGAAAGCGCCCCTGATCGGACTCAACGAGGCGCAGCTCTTCACCTTGGCCTACGGCCGGTCCGGCAGCCTGTGGAATGCCTTGCTGGCCGCATCGGAGACGAACGCGGCCGAATTCGAGCCGGCACGCGCCTGGCTGGCCAAGCTGCTGGCCGAAGTCGATTTCGCCCGGCCGTTCGAGCTTTATGCCGGCGTGCTGGCCGCGCCCTGCCCCGGCAATCCAGGCAGCGGGCGCAAAGCGCTGTGGCGGCGGTTGGGGCCGGATGCGCTCGATCCGCTGGACGAGTTCCTGTCGGCGGCACTGGATTACGAGCAGCGCCATGCGCCCACCCTGGAGGGCTTCATCGGCTGGCTGGAGGCGAGCGACGCCGAGATCAAGCGCGAGCTGGCCGGGCGCGGCGATTCGGTGCGCATCGTCACCGTCCACGGCGCCAAAGGGCTGGAGGCGCCGATCGTCTTCCTGCCCGACACGATGCAGGTGCCGGGCGCCAATACCGGCCCGCAACTATTGTGGCATGACCCCGGCGATGGCCGCGCCATCCCCTACTGGTCGCCGCGTGCCGAAGTCCGCCCCACCCTGTGCGGCGATCTGGGCGCCGCCAATCACGCCGTGGCGCTGAGGGAATATCGCCGCCTGCTCTATGTCGCGCTGACCCGCGCCCGCGACCGGCTCTATATCGGCGGCTGGCGCGGTAAGCGCAGCCCCGCAGCCGGACACTGGTACGGGCTGGTCGAGGCCGGGATGCGCGGCCTGAACGCCCTCCAGGTCACCGAGGCGGACGGCAGTACCCGCCTTCGCATCGACTATGCGGGCACCCGCCGCGCGACCGCCCAACCGGAGAAAAAACAGACGCAGGCGGCGCTGCCGCTGCCGGAGTGGGCGGGCCGGTTGCCGGCGCCGGAGCCGCGGCCGTTGGTGCCGCTGACACCGTCGCGGATCGAGTTTCCCGGCGCCGCCGCGCCGGCCGTGCGGGCCCCCGCCACGGCCGACGCTTCGGGCCGGTTCCGGGAGGGCCGGGCCCTCCACGGCCTGCCCC
>CAZNNJ010000399.1:4984-5569 GCA_964574305.1 uncultured Rhodospirillales bacterium
GTCGGCGGGGAAGCTGCTGGTGGATTTCCCGGCCGGGCGGCATGCGGCGCGGCTGGCGGAGGCCGAGGCGGTGATCGACGCGCCGGAATTCGCCCGCTATTTCGGGCCCGGGTCGCGCGCCGAGGTGCCGATCGTCGGGCGGATCGGGGTGCGCGGTGTCGCCGGGCGGATCGACCGGCTGCTGGTCGAGCCGGACCGCGTGACCATCGTCGATTTCAAGACCGGGCGGCTGCCGCCGGGCGGCCCCGGCGACGTGCCGGCGAACTATCTGGCGCAGATGGCGGCCTATCGCGCGGTGCTGCGGCAGATTTACCCCAAGCGCGCAATCGACCTCGTTTTGGTCTGGACGGACGGGCCGGCGGGGGTCATCCTGGACCCGTTCCAGCTCGACCCTTATGAAGCATATCTGACATCCGCGCCGGTCAATGCTGACGCCCCAAGCGCTGCTTGACCTGACGCGCCGCCTCCCCATACTTCATTGACACCTTCAAGGAGTAGTTTCCGTGACCACCGCCGTTACCGCCGACACATTCGAAACCGCCGTGCTCAAGTCCGAAAACCCGGTTCTTCTCGGTTTCTGGGCGG
>CAZNNJ010000400.1:0-5568 GCA_964574305.1 uncultured Rhodospirillales bacterium
GGTCGGCCTCGTCATGCTGCATGAGGCGCTGAGCGCGCGGCAGTGGACCGCGATCCTGTGCATTGTCGCGGCGACCGGCGGCAGCAGCCTGGCGGAGGGGATCGGCCGTGGGAAGCAGCTACCGGCGGCTGACGCCGCCGAGTAGCTTCGGCAGGTCGCCGATCACCGCCACCGCGCTGAAGGCGAAGACGCCCAGCAGCATGAACAGCACCGCGCCGACGCACATGGTCGGCTGGAAGCCCATGCGCAGATTGTTGAACACCTTGATCGGCAGGGTCTCGACCTCGAAGCCGGCGACCATATAGGCGATGATGTATTCGTTGAGGCTGAGGATGAAGACGAAGACCAGCCCCGAGATCACATAGGGCAGCACGATCGGCCTTATGACCGTGCGCAGCACATCGCCCTCACGCGCGCCCATCGTCCGCGCCGCCTCGACCAGCGCCATGTCGATGGAGCGGAAGCCGAGCCCGATGGTGGCCAGCGGCAGGGCGACGAAAACCACGGCGTGGCTGAGGATCGTATCCTCAATCTTACCGACATGGCCGACGGCACTCCAGAACACCAGGAACACGATGGACAGCACAATCGACGGCAGCAGGAAGGAGATGCGGGCAACCGATTCCAGGAACAGCGCCATCCGCGATCTGTACTTCCAGATCGCGTAGGCGATCGGGAAAGCGATCGAGACCGAGGCGAGCGCCGCCAGGGTGGCAACGATCAGCGACAGGCTGAGCGCCGACATCCAGGCCGGATCGTCGAAGAAAGTCCGATACCAGAGAAGGCTGGCATTCTGCGGCGGGAAGTTCATCCGCTGCGTGCCGTTGAAGCTGACCCCGGCGACCACGACCAGGGGCGCGGCCAGGAAGATGCCGAGCGCCGTCAGGAACAGGAGCTTGCCGGCCGCCTTGATCATGATTTCCGAACCCGCATCCGCGTTGCCTGGAAGGCGGCGAGCGCCAGCAGCACCGTCGCCGCCAGCAGGAAGACAGACATGGCCGAGGCGCGCGGCAGGTCATGCCCCGCCAGCGCCGTGTTGCAGATCAGCACGGCCATCGGCCAGCTCTGCGGCCGGCCCAGCACCAAAGGCGGCACATAGGAGCCGACCGTCAGCACCACCGCCATGACGAAAGCGATCATCGCCGGCCCCTTGGTCATCGGCACCACCACCGAGGCGAAGGCCCGAAGCGGCGAGGCGCCCAGGGTCCGCGCTGCCTCGATCAGGTCGCGGTCCAGCCTGGAGAGCACCGGAAACAGGGTCAGCACGGTGAAAGGCAGCACCAGATAGACCAGGCAGGCCACCACCGCCCCGCCCGAGGGCGTCAGCGATTCCGGCGCATCCATCAGCCCAAGCGCGACGAAGAGGTTGGAGAGGCCGATCCGCTTCGACAGCATCACCTGCCAGGAGAAGCCGATCAGCACGTCGGACAGCGACAGGGTCGCGAGCAGGAAGACCAGCCAAGCCACCTGCAACCGGCGGCGCATGCGGGTGATTGCCCAAGTCAGCGGAAAGCCGAGCCCGACGCTGATCGCGCCGACGATCACCGCCAGCTGGATCGAATCGAGCAGCGAACCGAGCAGCTCGGGCTCGCCCAGCGTGCCATACGAATGGAGGGTGACGCCCGGCAGGAAGACGCCGTTCGGGTCGCGCTCGGCCAGGCTGATCCTGAGCAGCATCAGGAAGGGCACGGCGCCCAGCCCCAGCAGCGCGACCATCGGCCAGGACAGGAGCAGGCCCAGGCGGACGCGCGGCGCCAGCGGTGCGGCAGAAGCGATCACGTCAGGCGGTGACCATCTTGGTGAACTGGCGCTCCATATAGTCGATATGCAGATAGCGCGCCTGGGTCGCGGTCGGGATCGAGGGGGTGTTGGACGAGACGGCGGCGAATTCCGCGTCGGTGAGGTCGAGCTTCGCACGGTCGATCACCGGGGCGGAGCCGACGAAGCGGGCGACCAGTTGCTGCGCCTCCGGCGTGCAGGAGAAATTGAGGAACTCCTGCGCCTCCTCGGTCTTGGCCGAGGCGCTGGGATGGCACCAGAAATTGGTGCTCTCCACCGCCCCTTCCTTGGGGAAGATCGAGCGGACCGGCGTGCCGGCCTTGACCATCGTCATCGCCGTATCGTGCATATAGATGCCGCCGATCACCTCGTCATTGACCAGCGCCGTCTGCATCGTGCCCTCGTCCTGCCACCACAGCTTCACGTTGCCTTTCAGCTCGGCGATCTTGGCGATCACCTTGTCGATGCCCGGCTCGGTCATCAGCACGTCGATGCCGCCGAAATAGGTGGCCGCCGTCAGCTCGAAGATCTGCGAGGTGCTGCCGGTCATGATCCCCCAGGCATTGGGGTGCTTGTCCCACAAGGCGGTCCAGCTGTCGGGCGCGGGCTTCAACTCGTCCGGGTTGATGACGAAGGTCATGTACCAGGACATGGCGGCGACATTGTCGAAGGCCGGCTGCGGTTCCTGGAACTTGGCCATCAGCTGGGTGAAATTGGGGATGGCGGCCTTGTCGAGGCCGTGCCAGATGCCTTGGGCGCGACCACGCAGCACGTCGATGGCGCCCAGGCAGCAGACATCCATCGGCGGCGCCCCGGTTTTGTTGGCGGCGGCCAGCTGGAACAGGAACTGCGCCCCTTCCGGCTGCTCGATCGACTGGACCTCGATGCCGGTCGCCTTGGTGAAGGCGGGATAGACATGCTGGGCGAACATCCGCTCGAAATAGCCGCCGAAGGTCGAGATCTTGATGGTCCGCGCCGCCGCACGGGCCGGGCGGATAAACGGCATCGAGAGCGCCGCCGCGGCGACTGCCCCGCGCAAGACCGCGCGCCGGGAGGTCGCCATGCCGGGATTGGGTGTGTCCGTCATTTCAGCGGCTCCAAAACGAGGGTCGGTCGGCTGTCAGGGTGGGCGGCGCGGGCGGCGCCGGGCAATGACAAGCTCGGCAAGATCAGTTGACGGATCGCGAAACTATCGCTCACACCACGCCTATTTCGTGGCCAGCCGTGCCCAATCGCTTGGCACGGGGCTCTGGCTGCGGCGCGGGCGGAAAACTATCCAGATGGTCCAGCAGGGCGGCGACATGCGGCGATGAGGTGCCGCTGCGGGTCACCAGCTCGATATCGGTCGAGAAGCCGAACACTTCGGGCAGGATCACGCGGAACTTCTTGAGCCGCCAGATCGACTGGACGAAATGGTCCGGCAGGGTGCCGAGGAAACAGCCGGTCGAGATCAAGGTCGCCACCGCCTCCATCGAATCGACCTGCGCGGTCTTGACCAGCGAGCCGTCGGAGCGGAAACGGTCGAAATCGTCCAGGAACGTATAGCCGGCATAGTCGCAGCGGTGGATATCCTCCAGCCTGATATCCGGCCTGTCATAAAGCGGATGGTCCTCCGAGCAGTACATGTTGCAGTTCTCGCGGTAGAGGAACCGGTAATCGAGCTGGTTGATGTGGCGCCGGCCGATCACCATGCCGGCATGCAGGTTGCCGTCCAGGACCGCCTGCTCGATCACGTTCGAAGTCGCGGTGATGACGCTGTATTCGACGAAGGGATGCTTCTTCTTGTAGGTCCGCAGGATCTCCGGCATCGGCAGGCTGCTGTCGGTGATCAGCGTGTCGATGATGCCGATATTGAGCGTGCCGGTGAGATCGGAATGGATCGAGCGGATGGAGGATTCGAACCGCTCCAGATCGGCGATCAGCTGCAGGCTCGATGAATAGACCTGCCGCCCCTGGTCGGTGAGCGAGAACCCGACCCGCCCGCGCCGGCACAGCCGCACGCCGAGCCGCGTTTCCAGGTCCTTGATGTAGCGGCTGATCGAGGGGAGACCCAACTCAAGTTCCGACTCCGCCGCCGCGAAACCGCCGCAGCCAACGACGGCGCAGAAAACCCTGAGCAGCCTTATGTCGCCGTCGCTGACCTTGGCGTTAAAAGTCCCTGGATTGAGCCTCAACGTTTCGATCCCGGGCAATCATCGTTGCGCAACTCGTCATTCTCGACGCCCGAAAATCCTGCAAAGCATGTGCCATCATTGATGCGCCGCAACATCGCAGGAGAGCGAGCGGAATGACCGAAGCGAAGAACGCCAAGCGGCCCATGATCGTCGGCAAGCCGGCGCTGATCATGGTCGATTTCCAGGGCGGCGACGGCGAATACATACCCGGCCAGGAGGGTGGCGTTCCGACGATGAGCGGCCCCGAGGACCGGCGGGCGCGCTGGGCCCGAGCCCGCAGCCTGGTCACCGCGGCGCGGGCCGCCGGTGTGCCAGTGATCTTCATCCAGGAGGTCCACCGCCCCGACATGATCGATTTCGGCCGCGAGCTCGATGGCGATGAGGACGTGCATTGCATCGAGGGGCTGAAATCGACCGAGATCGCCGCGGCCGAGGTCGATTTCCGGCCGGGCGACTATCACGTGCCGAAGCGGCGCTATTCCGCCTTCTATGGCACCGATTTCGAGATTCTGCTGAAGGGGCTCAAGGTCCAGACGCTGATCCTGACCGGCGGCCTGACCGATGTCTGCGTCCACTACACGTTCGTGGACGGGCATCAGGGCGATTATCACTGCCGCGTGGTCGAGGATTGCGTCGGCGGGTCGAGCCGGGCGGCGCATGAGGCCTCGCTCAACGCCATGGAATATCTGCAGGCCGGCGCCCGCCGGACATCCGCCGAAATACTGGCCGCGTTCAAAGCGATGACGCCGGCAGCGGCCGCATAGGGATCCCGGGGAGGGAAGGCCGGGAGGGTCAACTCCCGGCCTACTGTGATTGGAGGACAGGATGGGGCTTCAGATCGCGGAGCGCTGGTTCGAGATCGAAAAGCTGACCGACGGCATCACCCGCATCTGGGAGCCCCATGTCATCCGTGTCGCCCAGTGCAATATCTGGCATGTGCGCGGCCGCGACCGCGACCTGATCGTCGACACCGGCATGGGCATGGCGAGCCTGGCCGACGCCGCCCGCCATCTGTTCGACAAGCCGCTCTCCGCCGTCGCCACCCACACCCATTACGACCATGTGGGCTCGCTGCACGAATTCGAGGACCGCATCGCCCATCCGGCCGAGGCCGAGACTCTGGCCAAGCCTTCGGACACATTCAGCATCTTCCGCGAGGACCACGCGCCCGAAGCGATCGCCTCGCTGGAGCGGGCCGGCTACGAGATCGGCCCGACCTTCATCACCGCCCTGCCGCATGCCGATTTCAACATGACCGAATTCACCTTTCCCGCCGCGCCGGCGACCCGGCTGGTGGAGGAGGGCGACGTGATCGACCTGGGCGACCGGGTGTTCCAGGTGATGCACCTGCCCGGCCATTCGCCCGGCAGCATCGGATTGTGGGAGGCCGCGACCGGCATATTGTTCTCAGGCGACGCGATCTATGACGGGCCGCTGCTGGACGAGATTCCGGGCAGCGATATCGCCGTCTATTGCGAGACGATGACCCGGCTGACCCAACTGCCGGCGCGGGTCGTCCATGCCGGGCACGACCCCAGCTTCGACGGGCGCCGGCTGAAGGAACTGGCCTGGGAATATTTGAAGCGGCGAGCTTAGCGCCGGCTGACCTGCACGC
>CAZNNJ010000401.1:0-5553 GCA_964574305.1 uncultured Rhodospirillales bacterium
CGCCGGGGTACCAGTTCTGCACCGTCGAATATTTGATCTCGGCATCGTCGAGCGCCACCAGCTCGACCACCGCGGCGTGGAGCTGGTTCTCGTCGCGCTGGGGCGCCGTGCACCCCTCCAGATAGGACACATAGCTGCCCTTGTCGGCGATGATCAGCGTGCGCTCGAACTGGCCGGTATTCTTGGCATTGATGCGGAAATAGGTCGACAGCTCCATCGGGCATTTGACGCCCGGCGGGATATAGGCGAACGACCCGTCGGTGAAGACCGCCGAGTTGAGCGTCGCGTAGGAATTGTCGCTGTAGGGCACGACCGAGCCCAGATATTTCTTCACCAGCTCCGGATGGTTCTGCACCGCCTCGGAGATCGGGCAGAAGATCACGCCGGCATCGGCCAGCACCTTGCGGAAGGTGGTGGCGACCGAGACGGAATCGAACACGGCGTCGACCGCAACCGGCAGGCGCTCCCGCCCCTCGCCGTCCACCTCATGGGTGACGCCGGCCAGGATTTCCTGCTCCTTCAGCGGGATGCCGAGCTTCTCATAGGTGCGCAGCAGTTCGGGATCGACTTCGTCCAGGCTCTTGGGCCCGGCCTTCTGCACAGGCGCGGAATAGTAATAGGCGTCCTGGAAGTCGATGGCCGGGAAATTGAGCATCGCCCATTCCGGCTCCTCCATCGTCAGCCAGGCGCGATAGGCTCTGAGACGCCAGTCCAGCAGCCACTCGGGCTCGTCCTTCTTGGCCGAGATGAAGCGGATGATGTCTTCGTTCAGCCCCTTGGGCGCGGTCTCGCTCTCGATGTCGGTGACGAAGCCGTACTTGTATTTCTGGTCGGCCAGCGCCTGCATGTCGGCATTGCGCGCGGCGCGGTCGAGGCTTTCGGTATTTGCGTCCATCAAACCAAACCCTGTTCAGGCCGTCTCTCGACGAGGGGCGTGCCCGCGAACGGCACCGCCATGTCGGCCAAGGTGACATCCTCGAGCGCATCGCGGATGGCGCGATTGACCCGGTTCCAGTTGCCCCGCATCGAGCACAGGCCCTCGACCCCGCAATGGTCGGACGAACCCTCGACGCAGGCGGCGAGCGCGATCGGCCCGTCCACCGCGACGATGATCTCCGCCACCGTGATATCGGCCGCCGGCCGCGCCAGCCCGTAACCCCCATTGCTGCCGCGCTGCGAATCGAGCAGTGCGGAACGCGCCAGCAGCTTGAGGATTTTGGCGGCGGTCGGCTCGGGCACGGCGGTGCGTTCGGCGAGCCGGGCGGTCGTATACACCTCGCCCTCGCGCGCCGCCATATAGGACAGCATCACGACCGCATAATCGGCCAGCTTGGACAAACGGATCACCGGCGACCCCAATAGGACTAAATCAGTCCTCTTTAAATACGAACGATGGGGTCGAGGTCAAGCCGTGGGGGTATGCGTGCGCCGTATGGCTGCGGGAGCATCCCCCGCCGGCGCGCCTATTTGACTGCGGTCAGCACGCGCTTGATGTCGGCATACGGCAGCTTCGTCGGATGAACCGTGCCGTCAGCCATATGGAGAATCGCCGTGCCGTCGCTCTCGCGCTGGCTGACCTCGGCGAGCTGATCGGTATTCAGCAAGCGGATCGTACCGGATTCCACTACGACTTCGATGAAACGTGCCATGCCAAATCCCTCGTGTTTTGTCGCGTGTTTTCCGCGCACTTTCGCCTTCTTGAAACCCAAATACCAGCGCCGATGGACATGGCGTTTCGACGCATGTTCCGCCGTAACATGCCCACACCGTTATAGTATCCACCCGCGCGCTTGCCGGTGCCTGGTCCAGCCGCTAGTAAAGGCGCTCAAAATAATCCAAGGCGGCATATACGTGAGCGATGCGCTGTGGACCGATATCGTCTCGCTGCTGCAGATCGCCTTCATCGATCTGGTGCTCGCGGGCGACAACGCGATCGTGGTCGGGCTGGCCGTCGCCGGCCTGGCGCCGGAGCATCGGCGCAAGGCCATCCTGCTGGGTCTTGGCGGCGCGGTCATCCTGCGCATCCTGTTTTCCATCGTCGCGTTGAGCCTGCTGGAGGTGCTGGGCCTGACGCTCGCCGGCGGCATCCTGCTCGTCTGGGTCGCCTATAAGCTGTACCGCGAGCTTCGGTCCGGCGGCGGCGACGAAGCCGCGCATGGCGGGAAGCCGGCGCGCAAGACGCTCTCCGGCGCGATATGGGCGATCCTGCTGGCGGACGTTTCGATGTCGCTGGACAATGCGCTGGCGGTTGCCGGCGCGGCGCACGACAATATCAAAATCCTCGTTGCCGGGCTGGTGCTGTCGGTGGCATTGATGGCCGTCGCCGCCGATTGGGTAGCGCGCCTCATCGTGAAATATCGGTGGCTCGGCTATGTCGGCCTTGCCGTCGTCGCCTACGTGGCGATCGACATGGTCGTTCGGGGCACGCGAGAGGTCGTCAACGTCCTCTGAGTTCGCTCGACCTAATGAATCCGATCGAGACATGAATCCGTTCGACATCCAGCCACCCGATGCTGCTGCGCCACCAACCCCGATCCCGACCTCCGAGCTGCTGATCCGCATCGTCGGAACTTGGCCGAGCGCGGAAATGACGGTCGGCGAGCTGATCGACGGCATCGGCGGCCGCGCCTTCTCCATCATCATGCTGCTGCTGACTGTGCCGATCGCCATCCCCGGCCCGCCGGGCCTGCCGACCGCCTTCTGCATCCCGCTGATCCTGGTGACGGTCCAGCTCTGCCTCGGCCGCGCCGCCCCGTGGCTGCCCGGCTTCATCCGCAGGCGCCGCTTCTCCCGCGACGCGCTGCTGAAGACGCTGAAGCGGATCCGCCCGGCGCTGGCCAGGCTGGAGAGCGTCTGCCGCCCGCGCTTGCTCAGGATGACCGACCGCAAGGGCGAGCGCTGGCTGGGCGTCTATTACCTCATCTGCTCGATCGTCCTGTTCAACCCGATCCCGATCCCGTTCAGCCACAATCCGCTGGCAATCGCATTGTCGATCGTCGCTTTAGGATTCGTTGAACGCGATGGATATGTCATTATCGGGGGCGCGGTCGCCGCCATTGGCGGGATCGCGATCAATATCTCGCTGACCGGCGGCGCGCTGCTGCTGGGCCTCAAACTTCTCCACCTGGTATAGGGATGGCTGGTGTAGGCATGGGCCGCAAGATCATCGTGTTCGGCAATGAGAAGGGTGGCTCGGGCAAGTCGACAGCCGCTGTCCAGGTCGCGATCGGGCTGCTGCGCCAGGGACACAGCGTGGCGACGCTCGACCTCGATGCGCGCCAGGGCACCTTGTCCCGCTACATATCCTTCCGCGAGGCGCATGGCGACCTGCCGATGCCGCGCCATGCCGCAATCCTGCCCAGCCCGCTCAACAGCCTGACCGACGCCGCCGAGGCCGATCGCTGGGCGCTGGAATCGACGCTGAACGATTTCACCGACGTCGATTTCGTCATCGCCGACACGCCCGGCAACCACACCGGCCTGTCGCGGCTGGCCCATGCCAAGGCCGATGTGCTGGTGACGCCGATCAATGACAGCTTCGTCGATTTCGACATGCTGGCACGGGTCGACCCCAAGACGCGCAAGGTGCTGGGCCCCAGCGTCTATTCCGAGATGGTGTGGGACCGGCGCAAGGAGCGGGCGATGGCGCGCGGCGCGCCGATCGACTGGATCGTGCTGCGCAACCGGCTGGGCTTCAGCGAATCGCACAACAAGCGCGAGGTCGGCGTGGCGCTTGACGAGCTGGCGAAACGGATCGGCTTCCGCACGGCCCCCGGCTTCGGCGAACGTGTGATCTTTCGGGAACTTTTCCTCAGTGGGCTGACGTTGTTCGACCTGGGCGGTGGCGTCGGCGGTCCGCCCTTGGCAATGTCCCATGTCGCCGGACGGCAAGAGGCGCGGACGCTGATCGACGCGATCCTGGCCGGACCACCGCTCAGAAGCGCGGCCAGGGCGGCGTCTTGAACGGCACGGCCGTTGTTCTATAAGTTTTTTGTGTGATTAGAGGACCCTCGATGAAGCATCCCCCGGTTCGCAAAGCCGTGTTCCCGGTCGCCGGCCTCGGCACGCGTTTCCTGCCCGCCACCAAGGCGATGCCCAAGGAAATGCTGCCGCTGGTCGACAAGCCGCTGGTTCAGAATGCCATCGACGAGGCACGCGAGGCCGGGATCGAGGAGTTCGTGTTCGTCACCAGCCGCGGCAAAGGCGTGGTGGAAGACCATTTCGACATGCACCCCGAGCTCAACGCCACCCTGGAGGCGCGCAACAAGAGGGCGGAACTCGAGCTGGTCAAGAAGACCGAGATCAGTTCCGGCCACCTCTATTTCACCCGTCAGCACAAGCCGCTGGGCCTGGGGCATGCCGTCTGGTGCGCCAAGCAGGTGATCGGGCGGGAGCCCTTTGCCATCCTGCTGCCAGACGACGTCGTGCTGTCGCAGACAGGGTGCCTTAAGCAGATGCTGGAGGTCTATAACGAGGTCGGCGGCAATGTCGTCGCCGTGGTCGACGTGCCGCGCGAGCATACCAACCGCTACGGCATCCTGGACGTGTCGAGCGACGACGGCCGCATCGCCGCGATCAAGGGACTGGTCGAAAAGCCCGCCCCGGAAGTCGCGCCTTCCACCCTCTCGATCATCGGCCGCTATATCCTGCAGCCTGAGGTGTTCGACCATCTGGACTCCGGCGTCGCCGGCGCCGGCGGCGAGATCCAGCTCACCGATTCGATGGCCAAGCTGATCGGCAGCCAGCCGTTCCACGGCTACCGCTTCGAGGGCAAGCGCTATGACTGCGGCGACAAGATCGGCTTCCTGGAGGCCAATATCGCCTTCGCCCTGCAGCGGCCGGACATGGCCGACAAGCTGCGCGCCGCGCTGAAACCTTTGCTCTCCGAGTAGCGTCCACTGGCGAAATCAGCGATAAAAGTCAGGACTATTCCTCTCTGACGAGGGCTTCATGCGTATTGCGATGATCGGAACGGGCTATGTCGGGCTCGTTTCCGGCGCCTGCTTTTCCGAATTCGGCGTCGATGTCGTCTGCGTCGACAAGGACGCATCCAAGATCGAGCGGCTGAAAGCCGGCATCATGCCGATCTACGAGCCCGGGCTGGACACGCTGGTGGCCAAGAATGCCGGGGCCGGACGGCTCACCTTCACCACCGATATCGGGCCGGCCTGCAAGGGCGTCGACGCCGTGTTCATCGCCGTCGGCACGCCCAGCCGGCGCGGCGACGGCCATGCCGACCTGTCCTATGTCTATGCCGCAGCGGCCGAGATCGCGCGCGAGATCGACAAGTACACGGTGATCGTGACCAAATCGACCGTGCCGGTCGGCACCGGCCGCGAGGTCGCCCGCATCGTTCGCGAGACCCGGCCGGACGCGGAATTCGACGTCGCCTCCAACCCGGAATTCCTGCGCGAAGGCTCCGCCATCGGCGATTTCCTGCGGCCCGACCGCATCGTCATCGGTGCCGAGAGCGAGCGGGCGCAGGCGGTCCTGCGCGCGCCCTACCGGCCCCCCTATAACCCCGAGGCGCCGCTCGTGATCACCCGCCTGGGG
>CAZNNJ010000402.1:0-5544 GCA_964574305.1 uncultured Rhodospirillales bacterium
GGAAGGAACCGGTGGAAGCGCGAACCCGTTCTTGGGCCTTCTCCCGTTCATCAGGTCGTCCATTACCGATAGCCAGCGCGGAAGCAGAACGGTCTTGAAATCATATTCGCTGACCGCCGTATGCCGCGCCGCATCGCGCAGATGCTGCATCCGGGTTGGATGATCGAGAATTTCGTCGACCCGGTCGGCGATCTCGGTCGGCGAGAAGAAGTCGACGACCAAACCGTTTTCGCGGTCCCGCAGCACTTCCACCACCGGCGGCGTATCCGAGCCGATGATGGCGCAACCGGCTGACATCGCCTCGATGAACGACCAGGACAGCACGAAAGGGTAGGTCAGGTAGATGTGCGCGGACGAAATCTGCAGCACGTTGAGATAAAGGTCGTAAGAGACCTGTCCGGGGAAGAATATGCGGTCGGTCGGCAGATCCGGGCCCAACTCCGCCAGCATCACCTCGCGAAACGTCTTGCCGGACGGATGAGCTGGCCCGTAGCTGACCTCGTCGCCGCCGACCATGATGACATATGCTTTCGGACGGCGATGCAGGATTTCCTTTACCGCGCGCATGAACACATGGAAGCCGCGATACGGCTCGAGATTGCGCGCGATATAGGTGATCACCTCATCCTTAGCTGTCAGCGTGAGTTCGCCGGCCTGGCCGACCTTTACCCAGGCATTCGGATCGGGACAGGCAAGATCGGTGTCGACACCTTCGTGGATTCTGGTCAGCCGGGTGCGCAGTTCCGGCGGATGCAGGCTACGCTGCCATTTTGTCGGCGTATTGCCCCAGTCGGCGGCGTCAAAAGAGAGCAGATTGACAGCATTGCGTGTCCGCAACCGGAAGGCCGCGCGGGTGTCGGCCGGATATTCCTCGTCGAAATCCACATCGACGGAGGAGAAATGATAGAAAAATTCGAAATACGACAGCAGCGGGGAGTCGGGGAAAACATCCTTGATGAACAGCGTTTCACCCCAGCCGCAATGCCCGGCTATGAGATCCGGGACAATGCCCTGCTGTTCGAGGCTCTGGCAGACCTGAGCGACCGCGAGGCCGGTTCGCACGGCGATATCGTAGTCGACGCTGTAAGGGTGGCAATTCAGCGCCTTCGGTATATCGACCTTATAGACAAGCTTCTTCACCCCGACCATCGAGTTGCTGGTGTTCTGGGTGATGAAATAGACCGTATTTCCAGGCTGATCGGCTAGATATCGGACGATTTGCTTGTACTGGCCTGGAAAGTTCTGGTGTACAAACAAAAAAATCATAAATTCAATGCCTCGAGTATCGCTTCGCAATTCGTACCCGGAGTTCCAAGCGATTTCCGCGCAACGACGAGCAATTCGAGGCTTCTCAGCCGTCGAATTCCATATTCGGCGAAATTGGTGGCATTCAGCAAGTTTACCAGGATGGTAGGCGTGAAGCCGCAGCGGTGCGCCATGCTGGTCTGGCCGGCCGCGATCGACGGCCCGAAACCGTAGAACATGTCATGGGCGCTGACCGGTCCCATCCCGGATTTGTAGATCGGCTCGTCGAATTTGTCGGCGACGATGCGATCGGCGACGGCCTGGAGATCCGGTACCAGAATAACGACGAAGCCATCTTCACGCAGAACGCGATGGAATTCCCTCAGGGCCCCCGGCACCTGGCTCTGATAGAGATGCTCGATGCAGTGAGACGACCAGAGCGCATCGGCGCTGTCGTCGTCAATCGGGGACAGATCGGTCAGGTCGGCAATGATATCGGGGTCGACCGATTCCTCGATGTCGACCCGCAGCTGCCGCCAATCCTGAAACAAGGGGGTGCGGGTCAAGGTGAGGACCGGGCCGCATCCCACATTGACCAACAGTTTTTGCCGTTCCGGCGCCTGGGCCGGCGTGATATCGCTCATTCGGGTGACCTATCACTCCTGGTCTGGTGCGCTGGGCTCGCGGAACACGCTGAAGCGTGGCCCGATCTTGGCTTTTTTGCTCTTTACAGGCGATTTCGCGAGGGCACCAGTTTGTTCCGCTGGCGCCTTGACCCGCTCCGGCTTCTTTGCCGCAGTCTTTGGAGTGGGCGGGCTTATGCCGGCCGCCTGACCGCCTTGCCCAGCTATCGTCACCCATATGCCGGTAATCGGATCGCCTGAATCGGCCGAATAGCATGGAACCCCGTTGCGGACAGGACCGATCGTCGTGCCGGACAGGCAGATCGCCCCATATTCGCAGGTCAGCTGTTGCAGGCCGGGCTGAGGCCGTACCCGCAGGGCGAAACCGGTGATCGGGACGCCAATACCGCGCGTGCCGCATGGGGCGCCGCCGCTGACCCACGGCGTCTCGACGCCGGTTGCCGTGACCGCTTTGTACTCGATCATGTCGGAGGAGATTTCTTCGAGCGGTGAGATGGCGATCGACTCGATCCACATCCGCCGATCCGGCAATCCGGCCCACTGCCCGTCACGGAACACCATGTCGCCGTGATTCTGAACGTGGGCGGTGATTTCGAGGGGCAACGATTTCCGCGCGGCCGCGAGTGGCGGGATTTCCGTCGATGCCGCCACCGCGGCGGGCGCATCCGCGGGCTGTGCCTGATCGAGGCGCTGGACCTCGATTTCCAGCGGGGTCATGCCGGGGATCAGCACCGACGTCAGTGAGATAAGCGCCGAGGGGCCGGTTACCTTCGCGACGATCTGGTCGTTCCAATGGATCAGCCAGCCATTGGCGCTCGACGTGCCCATCAGGAATTCGACATGTGCCGGGGGCGTCCCGGGCGCCGCCGTCACCAGCATCGCCGGAAGGGTGATCTGTTCGCCGGCATGTGAAGCAACGTTGTTGGAGCGCACCGAAAATAGATAAAGGCCCTGGGCCAGCGGCAGGAAACTGACGGTCGCTGTCGGGTCGGTGGTTGTCGGTGCCATTAGTGTCCTCGAAGTTTTTGCCGTCTCGGTCAATGTTGGAACATCTTCAAGAATATCTGCTTTCGTGCGTAACCCGCTAGACCCGTTCCGGCTCGATAACGGTTTGAATCTGTTTTGGTCGCCGGAGGACGGCGGTTGAAATGCGAGAAGCAGGCGATCGCAGAGCCCCGAGGGCCCGGACGACAGGGGAAACAGCAGCTCTTCCGCTGGGGTTCCGCGCAGCCGGTCGGCAATCGCCCCGAGTTCGAGGGCGGCGACCGGGATTCTGGCGCGCAGCGCATGCGTCAATGAATAGCACCAGCTTTCGGGAAAAACCGACAGAAACAGAACCGCGTCGGGGTTTTCACGGGCCAGGAGGCTCGCGGCATCGGCCTCGTCGTAGCGGCCCGTGACGAAAACCTTGCCGGTTCGGGTGAGCGCCGCGTCGTTCTGAGTGAAGCCGACGACCACGAATTCGAGAGGCAGATGGTGCTTGGCTGCGTGCTTGGCCATGGCAAGCAGGATTTTGTACCCCTTGTGGTCGCCGATCGCGCCGATCAAGGCGATCTTGATGCGATCGGTTGCGGCAACCTTCGACGCAAACCGGACGGGCGCCGGGATATCGTTTTCCAAGGGTTCGACAGCGATCGTCAGGTCGGGGAACTGCGTCATCATCCGGTGGGCGACGCTGGGCGAGGGAACAGCGATGTGCCGTGCCGACCGAAGCCACCTTGCGCTTCGATCGCGCAGCGCGGCGACTGAGATTTTCTCCTTCAGCCGCCCGCCATTTTCGTCGATGCAGGTTTGGCAGGCTTGGACGTCCGGTTCCCCGCAATAGCGGGAGGCCTTGTTCAGCAGCGTGATTCGCGGGCAATACCAGACGTAATCGTGGACCTTGATATCGACCGGACAGCCAAGGTCGAAGAGCGAGTCGATCAGCGCCGGGGGCAGGTCGAGGAAGTGATGCAGCTCGATATGGCTGAGTTCGAGGCGCCCGAGCAGCGCGGCGAGGGCGCCTGCCTCGGTGGTGAAATCGTAGCGCAGGTCGTCGAATCCCGGCGCGTCGACCGTCAGGCGGCAGATGCCGTCTTCACCGTCCGGCGACAGGGTGATCGCCCTGAGGCCCGCTTTCCGAAGCGCCTCCGTGCGTTCCCGTACCGCCCGGAAGACACCGCCGTCCAGCGCCAGGCTCACGATCAGAGCGGTCCCGCCGCCGGTGCCTAAGAGCCGGGCCTCATCCAGGTTCCGCCGCGCCCTGTGGGCCGGGTCATGCTTGAGATAACGCCGGATTGCCGCGTCATAGCCGCGGTGCCGGATGTTGAGAAGCCGCAGATTGCGCTCCAAAAGCGCGGCGCGGCGCCCCCGAAACGAGCGGCTTCCAGCATGCCGGACATAGATGTCCGCAGCGAGCACATGCTTCCAGCCGGCCTTCGTGGCACGCAGGCAGAAGTCGTTTTCTTCGCCATAGCCTTTCGCGAACAATTGGACGTCGAAATACCCGACCTCGTTCAGCGTATCCCGTCGTATATACATGCAGAAGCCGACGGCGGTCGGAATATCGATCGTCATGCCGCTGTTGATGCCGGCAGCCAGACGATCGAGGGGTTGGGCCAGACCGGACGGAAAGGCGGGCTCCTCGGACTTGGGATAGCTGGCGATCGACCCGGAATTTGTCAGCGGGGTGACGGTGGCGATCCGGGCATCGCCATCGGCCGCATTGCGCAGCCGGGTCAGCCAGTCGCCATAGACCTCGGTGTCCGCGTTGAGAAGGACGATGTCGCGATCCGGGTGAAGCCGCATTCCCCTGTTGGCGGTCGCCGGGAAACCGATATTCTCGGCATTGTGCAGCAGGGTTATTGACCCGTCAGCCGCCAACGAGGTCAGCGCGGCCGTCATGTCGGGATCCGGCGAGGCATCTTCGATGACGATGATTTCGGCGCCGTCTTTCGCCGTGGCGACGACGGAACGGATACAGGCCAGGGTCTCGTCGACGCCGGAATAGACCGGAATCACGATATCGACCGCGCGCCGGCCGGCCTTGTCCGCCGGTGGGGCAGGCGGCTCTGGGCGCTCAACTCGCCGAGCGCTTGCCGCCTGCGGGAGGCGCGAGGGACGGATCAGAAACGGTGAGATCGCGAGCTCGTCCAGGCTGCCGTCGGGCATCCCCACATGAATCGAAATCGCGTCGCCCGCCGCCTCGCATCCAGTTTGATCGAACGAGAATGTCCAGCGGTCGAGGTGAGCCGGATCGGACGCCGCGTCGAGCGTCATCGAAAAACCATCTGCTCCGGAAATCACCGGCCTCAGCGGCCAGGCAGGGTCCCATTTCAGCGCAACCCAGCCTGAAAAGACGCCCTGCGAAAGCGATATACGGCCATCGAGGCCAAAATCCGGTGGAAAGTCGAGCTTTCCTCCCAGCAGGATGCTGTCGTTGACACGGGCCGTGACATGGGCCGATCCCATCCCGCCGGTCGGTACGAAGAAAGCCGTGGCGCGGTCCTGCCCACTCTTGATTCTCTGATGGCGTGGTGAGAAGGAGCTGCCGGCGATTTCCAGCTTAACTGGGCTGCCTTGATCGACGATCTCGCCATGTAGCCGAAGGTCCGGACCGATGCCGATCCAACCAGGGACTTGGGGGGCCGCCGCAATCGCCCCCTGCCGGCCCGCC
>CAZNNJ010000403.1:0-2550 GCA_964574305.1 uncultured Rhodospirillales bacterium
GATTGGCGAAACGCAGATTTTGGTTCGCTTGCGAATGTCGAAAGGCGCTGTCGATAGGATCTAGGCGTCATTCCAGTCGACCGACGAAATGCAGTCGAAAAGGTGCTCGGACTCCCAAACCCGGTTCGGTGAGCGACGACTTTTAGCGGGACCGCATTGTCCTTCAGGAGCATCATAGCGCGCTGAAGGCGATGCTGAGCGACAACATCCCCGATGGTCCGCCCGGTCGTTGCCTTAAAGACCCGGGTGAGCGTCCGAACACCAATCCCGCAACGGGAAGCGATGGAAACGAGGCTTACCTTCTCCTCGCTCGCGATCATTTCTTCGATTGCCGACAATTCGGCCACCGAAAAGAGCCTGCTTTCAGGCTCTTCGTCTCGAGGTGTCCGGAGAAACCGGATCAGTTCAACGGCGGCCATTCTGCCGGCCGCCTCGAGAAGGATGTCACTGGCGAACCCCGGCGCGGTGGCCTCACGCACAAGCTGTGTCAGCAACCTTTCGATCGACGTCCCGAACACATCAATGCAGGCGTACAGGCTTTGGTTATCCCACTCCAATCCCTCGGCCAGAGGCTCAAAAAGAGATGGGGCGAAATTTAACGAAGCGGTACGAAATACGCCCCCGTCTCCACGGACGTCGAACGGGATGCCGGAGGGGGCAAATGTGACCCTGCCCATCTTGCGATATTGGAAGCGGGCCCCGCAGACGAGAGGTCGCATCTCCGCGCTCGGATGCCGGTCTAAGTGGAAACCGAGGAGTGGCTTCGAAACCCTATAGACCGCCTCGTGCGGGCCAGGATAACGATACTGCCGTAGTTCGAAGCTGACGCCAGCCGCCGACAATCGGTGCTCCACCGTCCACGATTGGTGCAGCGTCATGGTATGTGAGTTACAGAGGCTGAGGTTCTGGGCCACGCCGGATCAACTTCATTCGCTCGGGACAGAGCAAAAAGGTCTCAGGTCACTCAGCGCGCGCGTCGAGTTTCCCTTCATGAAAGATCCCTCGGTGGCCAGTGATCTGTAGCAAAGACCACCGAGGGCAGGTGAGGAGGAACCGCCGGAGGCGGTTTGTCCGGCGCAGGGCTCCACGCGGACCGGTCTCCGCAACAGGCTCGCTGAGGGTGGTGAACGCCACCTAATAAGCCGTGCCGCAGAACTCTCGCTCAAGTCAGCAAACAGAATTGAGCGGGGATAGGCTCCATGCTTTAGCTCGGACGCCTGCTGCGCGCACGGGATCATCTTCTTCAACCTGCCGTTTGGCCGCCGTCCACTGCGAAGGCGATACCGGTAATACGCCTCGCCTGGTCGGAAGCGAGGAAGGCGACCGCGTCCGCGATGTCTTCGGGATCACATATCTCCCCTCCGTCAAGCCAGGAGGCGGAGGATCGCACCACGAGGTTCCAATCAACTCCCACGGGTGGAGGCACACCAATCATCGGCGTCTTCACCCCTGTTGGACAGACGGCATTGACCCGAACTCCGGCATTGGCGAACTCGAGGGCCAATGCGCGCGTAAGTCCGATAACCCCGTGCTTCGAAGCGCAATACGATGCATGGAACGGCACGCCGACCAATCCGGCGGTGGAAGCCATGTTAACGACGCAGCCGCGGTGAGCCCCGAGATGCGGCATCGCCGCGCGGGCCATATGAAACACACCGCTGAGGTTAATAGCGATCGTCCGCTCCCACCGTTGCGCTGTGAGTTCGGCAATCGGTGCACAGTCGAGAACCCCCGCAATATTGCACAGCACATCGAGCCGACCGGTAGCAGCGACAGCCTGATCGATAAAGTTGTCGCAAGCGGTCGCGTCGGAGACATCGAGGGCCGACCAGCTTGCCACCCCACTGATCGTGGCTGCGATCTCGGCGAGTCCGGTTTCATTTATGTCGCCAAGCACGACTCGCATTCCTTCTTCCGCGAGCCGAAGTGCGACCGCGCGCCCTATGCCGGACGCTGCCCCGGTAATTATGGCAACCTTGTTCTCGAATCGCATGTTCGCGCGCTCTTCCTCTCAAATCAGTTCGGCCGCAACGCGGAAGCAGACGCCCAATCAAATCGAACCACGTCGTTTCTCGCCCTAGCGCTGGCTGAGTTCCAACCAGTTGCCGTCGGGATCACGAAGCTGTGAATATCGAACCGTCTCACCGACTACGCGAACAGCGGCGCCTTCCCCGGCGCCCGCCGCGAGGGCGCCGGCGTGGGCCCTGAAAATGTCGACAACGCCCAGTGTTAGGTAACGATAGCCCTTGGCTTTCATCGGCGCTTCGACCACCGGGGCCTTTGCCTTTTCCACCACGACCCCGCAGCCCCCCAGGCGATAGCCGCCTTCCACGGGAACGAAACCCAGCACCTCGGTATAGAATTGGCGGTGAGCGGACGGGTCGTTGGCTTCCAACCGTACGCCTAATTCCGTGATGCCGAGCCAACCCGACGGAACCAAGGCGACCCGATTTCCATCGGGATCGGTGAGACTGCGCGGCTGGGTCAGCCCCTCACGTGCGACGAGGAGTTCGCGGTAACCGCTGCACGGCTCGCGATCGAGCGGTTCTT
>CAZNNJ010000403.1:2560-5538 GCA_964574305.1 uncultured Rhodospirillales bacterium
AGTGGTTGATCTTAAGCGTACAGCCGCTGAGCAGATGGCGATGCTGCGTCCCACCGCTCGGCCCCATGGACAACAGCCGGTCGAATTTTGCGCCAACCTCACCCTGCCAAAACGCAAGCATAGGCGCGATGTCGTTCGTGTAGAGGGCCACATCGAACCGCGGAGCGGATAACTGCATAGACTTCTCCTAGGCGCCCTCTGGCGACGCTTGCGGACGCCTTACGTCCGCCGCGCATCAAGCTCAATCGCCCATAACTAAACGATCTCGTACTAATATGTTATGGTCGGCCGCTTTTGGCAAGAGAGGAATTGACCGAGCCAACCCATTATCAGTTGCCCGCCCCGGGGCGGCGCCCGATGGATTAACATCACCGCAGCAGCCGTGTTGCCTACTCCCCACGCTCGCCTCTATACCCGCAGCAGTCATTGGAGTCGCACGTGCCGAGGAACGCCGGCCCAACTCTTTCAGTGGTCGCATTCGTACGGTGCCGTGCTATTCTTATTTCAGCCAAGCAAGTGATCGCACGCGAAGCCCAGTCGACTGAGATGGAACCTTGCCCAAAGCAATCATGGAAACTACTTAATTCGCCTAGCCGGAAGCATTGGCGGAAAGGATCGTAAGTGGCGAAGAATCGTCTGGCACTGCACGCGATAGCCGGAGAAGCTCCCCCGAAGCTTGGCCGCCCCCGATTGGAAGAAAGGGGAGAGGTCAATAACAGGATCTTGAGGGCCGGCACGGCACTCTTTTTACACCAAGGCTTTACGGCGACCACGATGGATGGTGTGACCGAGGCGGCCCGCGTGTCCAAAGCCACGCTCTACGCCTACTACCCGTCGAAGGAGGCGCTGTTCATCGAGATCGTCCACACGCGGGCGCTCGAATGGGAGAAACGGTGGAACGACGCCGAAAGGCCTCCACTGGAGGATTTACAATCGACGCTGCTCCATTATGCGACAATCATCATGGAAAGTACCGCCGACGACGAGGTCCGCACCTTTGAGGAGCTGATCTTTAACGTGACCTTATCGCAGCCGCATCTTAAGAAGCCGCTGAATGTTGCCCTTGGCTATAGACGCATGCGGCAGCATATGACCGAAGATATCAAGCGCTGCGCCCAGAATGAGAATATTACCGTAAGAAATCCGCAGCGAGTTGCGGAAATGTTGTTCGCATTACTTTACGGCTGGTATCGCAGCGAAGAAAGATTGCGCAAGGTCCCCAAAAAAGACCGGAAAGAATATGCTGAAAGCGCCGTGGCAATGCTTATGGCGAGTAAGAGCATATGGTAAATATTATACCGCACCCCTGACCCAGACCTGCCCCTCAATTCTCGACTCAAACATCACGGCGCGGACATGCCGGATCGGGTGCCCCTGATCGCGCCAGTACCAGAATGCCCCGCGTGTGGGGAAAGCTTGTCAGGTCTCTGACAGACCGGGAAACCGCTGAGTTGCGGCCAAACACGCTCGGTACGGCCGTTCAGCACGAATCTAAAAAAACTGCGCCGTTTGGCGGCGCGCCCTCCGCGAAGTTCTCGCTTCTTTTCCCATTCATTCATTCATGCCTTGCCAGCATCCTCCCCTTACGACAGAATAGGTACGATATCGTTCATTTATGAAAAGAACGGGGAAGCCATGGCTTCCCCGCTTCGGCGATAAACACGAGGCGGGGCTGGTTTTAAATAAGATGAAAGAACTATTTACACCCGTAACGCTGGGCGCCCTACAGATCCGCAACAGGATTGTGATGTCACCGATGACCCGCAGTCGGGCATCGATGGGCGACATCCCGAGCGAATTGCATGTTGAATACTACGGGCAGCGTTCGACTGCCGGGATAATCGTCACGGAAGGCATACATCCGAGTCCGACCGGGAAAGGTTATTGCCGTACGCCAGGCATTTATTCACAAGCTCAGATCGAGCGATGGAGCAAAGTCGTGAATGCCGTCCACGCGCGTGATGGGATCATTGTCGCTCAGCTCATGCATTGCGGCCGCATCGCTTCCTCCCTGAACAAGGATGACGGATCGGAAATCGTCGCGCCGTCGGCGGTTAGGGCCAATGCACAAATCTTCACCGACGGTGCGGGAATGGTCGATGTCGACCTGCCTCGCGCGCTGGAAATCGGCGAAATCCCGCTCGTCGTCGAGGAATATCGCCAGGCCGCGCTCAATGCTCGCGCGGCCGGTTTCGATGGCGTCGAGTTCCATTGTTCGAGTGGTTACCTGCCCATGCAGTTCCTCTCATCGAACACGAACCTTCGAACAGACCGATACGGCGGAAACGTCCAAAATCGCATTCGGTTTGCGCTCGATGCTTTGCAGGCGATGGGCACCGCAATCGGGTACGATCGCGTCGGACTGCGCGTTTGCCCGGGCCTTGAATACAACGACATCCACGATGCCGATCCGGTTGAAACATATGGCGCGCTGTTTGACGCGGCATCGCTAATGGGATTGGCCTACCTGCATTTGGTGCACAGGACATTTCCGCAATTTGACAATCTCGAGCTCGTCAGGCAGCGCTGGCGGGGCAAGCTGATCCTGAACAATGAATTGACCGGACCGAGCGCGGCAGAGGCGATCCGGGAGGAACGCGCGGATGCTGTATCGTTCGGGCGGCTCTTCATCAGCAATCCGGATCTGGTCGATCGTTTCCGCCACGACCTCGCGCTTGCCGATTTCGATACAACGCGCCTCTATACGCCCGGCCCGGCGGGCTACACGGATTACCCGTTTACTCCGAAACAGAGTGATGTCGCACCGGCAATTGAACGCGCCGAATGATCGCTCAGCGGATGCTGTTCGCCAGTGACCGCCTAGCCGGCTCTGAACATTAGCCGCTCCAATCTAGAGCGTATCGAGCGCCTCCATCCGGCTGCATTACCCTTTCCCACGCCCAAGGTGGGCGATCCGATCCCACTTCCAGCGAGAATCAGCGCCACTTCCCGCGGTTACGTCAGCCTTCCAGCGCCCC
>CAZNNJ010000404.1:0-5535 GCA_964574305.1 uncultured Rhodospirillales bacterium
CGCTCCAGGCCTTGCAGAAATCCCTGACCAGCTGGACGTTGGCCTTTTCGATCACCGCGCTGCTGGCGGCGCTGGGGCCGTTCAGATTGGGCGAAACCGGCGCGGCGCCGCTGGCGGGGGCATCGGCCGACGCCGCCGCGTTCACGGCGTTCGACACAGCCAGCGCGAACGCGCCCAATCCACCCGCCGCGACCAAGTTCCGCCGTGTCACCAGCATATCGCCGTTGCTCCCTTAACCCGTCCGGGGCGCCCCGAACCGACGGTTCAGGCACCTTATCGGCTTTGCATTATCAAATCATTGATTTGCGCACCAGAAAGATCGATGCGGATGTCCTTCGCTCGGATGAAGAGCGGCGTCAGCGCTTGGTCAGTTGGTCGATTACGGCACGCGCCTCCGACAGGCGCGTGCCGTAATCGGCGGCTCGCACATTGTCTCCACCGCCTTGTTTCGTCGTATAGGCCACCTCGATCTTTTCAAAGGCCGCCTTTGCCATGTCCGCGTTGCGCGTCCGCTTGGCCAACAGCATCTGAGCAACCCCTTGATCGCCGATGCTTTCCGCCCAGTCGAGCGGCATCTGATCACGAGTGCGAACCCTGAGAGCCTCGGAGAAGGCGGCGACTGCGGCCTCGAGGTTCTCAGTCCCACTTTCATGCTCGCCAAGCGCTCTCAGCGCGTTGCCGAGGTCGTTCTGGGCTTCGGCCGACTGAGCCGCGTCAGCTGCGGAGGTTTCTTTCGAATACTCCACAAGCACCTCCTTAAAGGCGGCAACGGCCGCCTTTAGCCGGGCCGTATCTGCCCCCCGCTCGCCCAACACGGTGAGCGCCTTTCCGAGATTATCCTCGGTCATCGCCCAGTCCATCGGCACCTTTTCGCGAGTATTCTCTGACAGCGCCTGATTGAGCGCAGTGACCGACGCCTCCAGCCGCGCTGTGCCGGCCTCGCGCTTTCCGAGCTTTTCAAGAGCGTATCCGAGGTTGTTTTGAGTCGTCGCCCACTCAAAGGGCATGCGCTCGCGGGTACGCACCTGAAGTGCGGCGCCGAATGCCTTGACCGCTTCCTCCAGGTGCGCGGTCCCGCTCTCGCGCTCGCCGATGGCGACCAATGCGAGGCCAAGATTATCCTCCAGCTTCGCCCACTCCAACGGCAGGCGCTCGGGCGTGAACACATTCTGTACCTCCTTGTAGGTTGCGACCGCCTGCTCAAGCCGCGCCGTGCCCGTCTCGTGCCGCCCTAAGGTTTCCAGTGCAATCGCCAGATTGCTCTCCGTCCTTGCCCATTCGAACGGTTCATTTTGCGGGCTGCGCACCTTCAACGCTTCCTTGTAAGCCTGGACTGCCCCTTCGAGCCGGAATGTCGTGCTCTCGTCCTGCCCCAGCATCAGCAGGGCGTTGCCGAGATTGTTCTGGACGGCTGCCCAAAGATGGGCGTCGCGCGTTTGCGTCAGTACGCCCAGCGCGTCCGTGCAGGCCGTCCGCGCCGCCTCGTAGCGCGCGGTTCCGCTCTCTCTTTCGCCCAGTTTAATCAGCGCATAGGCCATATCGTTCTTTGTCACAGCCCAGCCGGATGGATCCTTCTCGCGGCCGCGCACTTCGAGCACCTGGGAATAGGTATCGACTGCCTGCTCCAGGTGCGTGGTCCCGCTTTCGCGCTCTCCAAGCTTCTCCAACGCATTCGCCAGCTTGTTCTGGATCCTTGCCCATTCCGCTGGATCACGCTCGCGGGGCGCCGCCACCAACGCCGAGCGATAGGCTTCGATGGCATCCAGCAGCGCCTGATTGTCGCCGAACTCGTCCCCCTGGGCATACAGGGAATCCGCCGCGGCGATCAGATAGCCCTCCGCCGCTTGGGCGTCGCCACCGGCCTGATCCGCCGCCTGGTGGTAGTATCCCGCCGCCTCTCTGTACCTTAGCTGCAGCCGCGAAAAGCGGCCGCGATCGCCGAGCAAAGCCGCATATTCGAGCGCGCGGCCGCTCTCCTCGGCCTTGAACTGCGTTATTTGCTTGTCAAGCCTTTCCGCGCCTTTGGAAAATTCAAGTTTATCAGCGTCCTTCTGCGCGTCGTTCAGCGCCTGCTTCGTCGGTCCGGATAGGCCCTCCGATCGAGTGGTGGGGGCTTTTACATTGTCGATCATTTCGCCGACGATATTCACCAGCTGCGCGGGGGGAACATCGTCGATATCAGGCCTGTATTTTCTAAGTTCGTTTCGCAATTCGATCAGAGCCGCATCCGATGATGCGTCGCCTTTACTGGCTTTGTTCTTCAAATCGGCAAGTACGGCCGCGCCATTCATCACCTCCCTGGCGTCACGTATCATCAGGTTGAGGAAATAGACCGCCGTCGACAATGCCAGGATCAGCGGGATAGCGAATAGAAGCGCGACATAGCGCCGTGACCTGCTGAGCTTGTCGACCTCTACGCGGAGCTTGCGTATCTCCGGCTCGAGCTGTGCGGGCGTCCGGCCGACGATATAGAGCCGCTCGCCCGTGGCGATCTGAAGACGGTAGGCCTGCTGCAGGATCTGACGATCCTCAGTCTCCGGCTCGTGCTGATCGTACGGAAAGTCCTCATCCAGGAGCACGATGAACAGGCGCTTGCGATGCTTCAAGGCCAAGGCGGCCTCGAGCTGGGTGTAGCTCTTGCGCGCTCCGCCGTCCGGCGGCGATTGCGGCTCGGCGCCATAATGCTTGCCGACGATATGAAGAACGGCGTCGCATTTCTTGATCCGGTTTCGCAGCATCTGGATGACGGTCTTGTCATCCGGGGCGAAGTGATCCTGGACAACCGGGTGCCAGCCCATATCGAGCAGCCAGACCTTGATCTGGTTGCGAAGCGTCTTGAGGTCCGAGCTCGAGGCACTGATGAAGATATTGACCGTATTCGCCATTCGCCCGGTGCCTCAGCCTACAGCGTGCGTCCCGGAACCGGTGGCGCTTTCCCGATCGACATCAGCGCCGGCAGCCCACCCGCGCCGGATCGGTGCGGGCTAACTCTCGGCACGCGTCGCGCCACCAGCACGTGCGGTTCTAAGTTCGTCCGCCGGCGCATGCGCTTGCGGTCTATCCGACAGATATCAGCGTACTACTTCTTGCGGCCAGCCTTCACCCGAAGGATGCTAAGTCGCAATGGTTACTTCAAAATGCTCGGTGCGACCGCTCGAAAACAATATAACAGATTTTCCGGGTATGTTAATGTTTTTAATTGGAAAAAAAGCCTTCAGGACCGACTGACCTGACCGTCCCGCAGGCCGGCTTCGCCGGATGCCGCGGGCACGATGCCGATGGAGAGCCAGCCGTGACGAATTATATGTGGTTTGGAGGCACTGGAAACTGGTCGGATATGGGCGACTGGAGTCCGGCCGGTGTCCCGAACGCGGGCACAGCGGGAGTCACGATCGATTCCGGACATGTAACCATCTCGGCCAGCTACGCGATCGGCTCATTGGCGCTGAGCGGCTCCCATACGACGCTGTCGATCGCGAGTACCGGAAGTCTTGAAATAGGCAATCGCCTAGACCTCACGGACGGTGCGATCGGTGGAAGCGGCAAGCTGACGGTCGACGGGACCGACAATATCTTCGCTGGCTCCAGCAATCATCCGGCGGCGATCACCGGCATATCGGTCGCCATCAACGGCGTCAGCACATTCGACAACCTGACGATCGGCGGCGGCGCGAGGATCACCAACCAGGCCACAATCAACGAAGAAAATCGGGTCACGATCGGCGCCGCAAGCCTGATCAATGCCGCGCCCACCTCAAACACACCGGGAGGCACTTATCTCCTCGAGAGCAGCAGCGGCCTCGTTGCCGGCGCCGCAGGAGCGCATTTTTATAATTATGGGACGTTTATCAAGGCCGGCGGCATTGGAACCAGTTTCGTAGGTGTCAATTTCACGGATACCGGCAATATCATCGTCAGCCAAGGAACGCTCTCCTTCTATAACACCGCCAGTTTTTCCGGCAGCATCGCCGGCCCGGGCACGCTGCTGCTGCAAGGCGGCCCGTCGCAAAATCCAAATCTTATCAGCCAGACGCTGAGGGCGGGCGCCGATCTAGGCGTTTATTTCGTGACCATGGCGGGGCCCACGTCGACGTCGGGTTCCATCCCCGCCCTGGCCGCCGACAACCTGACAGTCGCCGCGAATGCCAGCTGCTCAAGCGTGTTCACCGAGAATCCAGGAGCGACCCTGACAATCGCCGCCGGCGCCACGCTGACCCTGACCGGAGCGCCACGGAACGGACAGACAACATCGTTCGCCGCAACGATAAATGGCGGCGGAAGGCTGGCGTTTGCGGGCGGAAGGCAATCGCTGAACCAGGGCGTCAGTCTTGCCGGCCCCATTCTATCCATGTCGGGTAATGACGTCCTGACGATCAACACAAGCATCAGCTACGCCCAGACATTCACGCAGGGCGCCGGGACAACCCTCACGATCGCGAATAGCAGCCAAGCGGCCACCAGGCTGACCCTGACCGGTGCGGCGACCTTAGCAGGCACGGTGACCGGCACCGGGACGCTGAGCTTCGCCGGCGGCAGCCAGTCTCTGGACCAGGGCGCCAGTCTGGATGTGGCGACGATCCTGATATCGAAGCCCATATCGGGCACCGAAACGCTGACGGTCGATGCGTCCATCGATTGCTCCGGCGCTTTCACACAGGCCAGCGGAACCGCTCTGAACGTGGGGGCAACCGGCACGCTGACATTCACGGGAGGAAAAAACATCACTCTGGGAGGGACCACGAACCTAGCCAGCGCGGCGGGAATCGCGATCGAAGGGGGAAGCCTGAACATTACCGGGACCTTGAACATCGATAGTGTTACGGCAGCGTCGTTCAGCGGAGGTGACACGGGCTTTCCGAAGGGAGGAGGGCATCACCACATCAGCGTGAAGCACGCGGTGATCAAAGGCGGCGTCCTGGCCCGGTCAGCCGGACTGGATGTCGACGGATATTTGACCTTTTCGACGACAGGGTCGGTTTTGGTGTCGAACGCGACACTCAATGTGACCGCCGGCGGCATGGCGACAGCCAGCGCCCTCCAGATCGCGACCGATGGAACGCTGAACTTTGTCGGCGGCACATTCACCTTGACGGGCAGCGGTAACACGCTGAACGGCAACATCAATCTGATGGGCGGAACCCTTGAGCTCGGCAATTCCGCAATTACATTCGCCGGTCCATTTTCCCAGTCGAGCGATTCCACATTGGACGGCACCGGCGTGCTGACGCTTCAAGGCGGGGCGAGCTTCACGGACACGAGCGGGACGGCCGCCGAAACCGGAACCGGAACGACGAAGCTGCAGGGTTCGACGATCATCAAAGGCAATCTCGCGCTCGATGGCGGGCGCATCCTGGAGAATGCTGGCGGCGGAACCCTCTCCTGGGTCAGCGGCGATTTTTATCTCGGGCTCAACCCCATCGGCACGACAGTCGGCGGCGGAACGATCATGAACGATGCCGGCGCGACTTTCGTTATGCAGAGCGACGGCGTCGTCGCCCGCGGCGCCGGTACAAACACGTTCATCAATGCCGGAAC
>CAZNNJ010000405.1:0-5520 GCA_964574305.1 uncultured Rhodospirillales bacterium
ACAGGCGGGCCCGCCCGCGTTACCCGGGGGGGCCCGCTTTTCGGGGGCAGCCTCGTCATGGTTGACGGGGCCGTCGGCCCAGTCCAACAGGGGGACCACGACGTTGCGCTCGGCGCCTTCCGGCCGCGGGGGAGCCTGCGGCGGCACCGTGCCGGCGGCGATCTTGTCCGACCAGTCGGCGAACATCTTGAGGCCCCGTTCGCGGCCATAGCGTGCCATGTTGTTCTGCATCTGGGCCGAGAATTCGCGGCCGTGATTGCCGATCCCCACGTCGCCGTCGGCGCGCGCCATCTGTATGCGCTGCGCCCAGGCCTCGACGCTGCTGCCGCCGGCGGAGGTCAGGGTGCGCGTCGCCTTGTCGCCGAACTGGTGGCAGAACAGACAGTTCTCCTTCATATGCGCCAGCCAGTCCTGCTGGATCTTCATCGACTTGCCGATGCCGTTGCCTTCCGGACCGGTGCCCGGGAAGTTGGCGGCCGCCGGCGGCTGCAGCAGCGCGTACCAGTAATTGGGCGGGTAATACTCCGCCGCTTCCTTAGGCGACGGCGCGATCTTGGCGGTCAGGTCCAGGCTGTGGCCCGGCATCGCGTTGACCGGATCGGAATCGATCAGCCCATGGCCGCGGACCCAGACCTTGTAGTTGGCCTTGGGCAGCTGCGGCAGCGCATAGCGGCCCTTGTCGTCGGTGACGACGATCTTCACGAAGGGATTGGGCAGGTCCTTGGTCTCGGCGATCACCCAGACCCCGGCCTCGGGACCTTTCGTGCTGGTGACGGTGCCGCCGATGCTGTCGGCAACGATATGGACGGCGCTGTCGGCCGCCCGGGCAATGCCAGCGGCAGTGGTCAGGCTCGCCGAGGCGAGCAGGGCCGCGATCAGTGTGCGCTTCATTCTTGTCCTCCCCGTATTGTCGTCGTTTGTTTCAGTCTACCGCTGGCTTCCAGTTCCGAAGAACCTCTTTTCCGTCCAGCGTGTGGATTTCGCGGCCGATCTCCTGAAGGTAGGTCGTGCTGTAGACCGTCAGGCCGTTGACCTCATTGGGATCGCAGCTCGCCAGCGCCAGCGCGGTCTCGGCCATGCCCTCCACCGGCTCCTCGACCCAACCGGGCAGGCCGCGATATTTCTCGACCCCGGTCATGGCGGTGCCGGGCGTCCAGACGATGGAGAATGGGCCGAACTCGTTGCAGCACACGCCGGTGCCGTCCAGCTCGGCCGCGATGCCGGCGCTGAGCCGATTGAGGGCGGCCTTGGTGGTGCCGTAGAGCATTACGCCCGAACCCTTCTCGAACGGGTTGAACGGCCGGGTCGGCAGCTCGGCAGTCTTGGAGCCTATATTGACGATCCAGCCGCTGCCGCGCCCGACCATGCCCGGCGCCAGCCGCTGCATGAAGTCGAGCGGGCCTTTAAGGTTGGTCTCGAACAGCCTGTCGAAATGCTTGCCGGAAAGCTCGAGCCAGCCCTCGCCGAAACCGCCGCCGGCGGCGTTGTTGACCAGGATGTCGATATGGCCGACGGCGGCCAGCGCCTCTTCGACCGCCTTGGCGCGCGACGCCGGGTCGGCGACATCGCACTGGATCGGCACGGCCCTACCGCCTGCCGCCTCGATATCGGCGGCGACCTCCTTCAGCGAGCCGGCGATCGGGCGGTGCGCTGTCTCGCCGATGGCATGTTCCATGAATTTCCCGGTGCCGGGCTCAACCGTCCGCGCGGTGATCACCACCGTCGCGCCTTCGGCGGCAAAGCGCCGGGCGATGGCCTCGCCGATGCCGCGGCTAGCACCGGTGATGAACGCAATCTTCCCCTCGAGTACCCTGCCCATTTTGCCGCTCCCCGGTGATTTGATCTGCGCCGTCTTGAAAATGACACGACATCGGAGCGTTTATAGGCCCGGCTGGACCTCGAATCCAGCGCTAAAGCGAGCGGTGCCGCGATGTGGGCTTGGCGGTATCGCTTCGCGGATCTAAAGCTCGATCCCGCTCACAAGCACATCGACCAGATTGTCGAGGAAGGCGTCGGCCTCCTCTTCAGTCGGCTTGTCGCGCTGATGGAGGGCCACGCGATTGGTGAAGCCGTAAATGCTGAACAGGAACAGTTCCGCCAGCAGATGCAGATTGACCGGCCTGATGTTCCGCTTGCGCTGATGCGAGCGGAAATACTCTATCATGCTTTCGCCCTGCTCATCCTCGACCGCTTTCCACAGGCTCTTGCCCAACTCGGGGAAATGGGTGAGCTCGACCATGTAGAGGCGGGCGATGGCGAGCTCATGATCCGCCAGCGCGCGGTCCAGCATGACCTGGGCGCGGCGGCGCAGCCCCTCGCGCAGCGGCAGCTCGTCCTCCTCCCACAGCGCGGTGAACACCCGGCGCTCGCTCAAGCGCCGCATGACGGCGAAAAACAGGGCCTGCTTGTCGGGATAGCGGGCATAGATCGTACGCTTGGCGACGCCGGCTTCGGCTGCGATCCGGTCGAGCGTGGTGGCGTTGTAGCCCAGCCGGACGAAGATCTCGGTGGCGATGTCGAGCAGGTGCTCGTTGCGGCGCGGCACATCCTCCAGGAGGGGGCGGCCGCCTTTATTCTTTACGGCGGTCATCGGGACGATGGGCATGGATCGGCAAAAGCTCTGGCATGGGGTCGGAGATCATTGTACCAGTAACGAAACGATACAAGTGCGTTTTTGAATCACGCGAACCCGGGGAAAATAGCATGACGCAGGCCGGACCGTCTCTTGTCGGAAAAGTGGCCCTCGTGACCGGCGCCAGCCGCGGCATCGGCCGGGCGATCGCCCAGCGCCTGGCTTCGGCCGGCGCGACGGTGGTGATCACGGCGCGATCGATGGAAAACGCCTCGACCAGCGTCCGGTCGAATACCGCGCGTGTGATCCCCGGTACCCTGGCCGAGACCAAAGCGCTGATCGAGGAAGCGGGCGGCAAGGCGATCGCCATCGCCGCCGACCTGGAAAACCCGGCCGAGCGCGACGGGCTGGTCGACCGCGCCGCGGAGGCCGCCAGCGGGCTCGATATTCTGGTCAACAATGCCGGCTATGCCGACTATTGCCGCATGGAGCATATGTCGCTGGAGACGTTCGACCGGACCGTCGATCACTATTTTCGCGTGCCGTTCGTGCTGTCGAAGGCGGCGATCCCGCATATGAAGGCAAAGGGCGCCGGCTGGATCGTCAATGTCGGCTCGACCACGGCGCTCGCCCCACGCAAACCCTACCGGCCGCAGCAAAAGGCCGGCGGGGAGCTGATCTATGCCTCCTGCAAGGCGGCGCTGAACCGCTTCAGCCAAGGGTTGGCAGCCGAATTGCTGGATTACAATATTGCCGTCAACGTCATAGGCCCTTCGACCGCGATCCGCACGCCGGGAGCGTCCGACCTGATCCCCGAAGGCTACGACACCGAGGACCCGGCCTACCTGGCCGAGGCCGCCTTGCAGCTTTGCTACCTGCCGGCGGCCGAGCGCTCGGGCCTCGTCACCTACAGCATGCATTATCCGCATCACCTGGGCATCCAAGTGAAGTCTTTGGACGGCAAGTCCGACCTGCCGCACAAGACGCCGCCCGACTGGGCGCACCCGCTGATCAACGCGACGGGGGAATGGCCGTGATTCAGACGTAGGGTGGAAGAGCGAAGACCGTATGTCCTTGTTTGCGGGAGGCGACACGTCCTCGATGTAGATCGAGGGTTGTCCGGATGGGCCGGACAGAGCCTCTGAGCAAGGAGGACGTGTCATGGGAGAAGATAGCGCGGGGTACGTGGCTTTCGATACGGCGAAGTTGCATCACGCGGTGGCGATTGCGGACGCTGGCCGGAGTGGCGCGGTTCGTTTTCTGGGTGAGATCGAGAACAGCGCGGCGGCGACGGTCAAGCTGGTGAAGAAGCTTGGTGAACGCTACCGGCCTCTGACGTTCTGTTATGAGGCGGGTCCGACCGGGTATGAGCTGCAACGGCTGATCGCGCGGCTCGGCCATGAGTGCCTGGTGGTGGCGCCGTCGCTGATTCCCAAGAGGGCTGGTGATCGGGTGAAGACCAACCGGCGCGACGCGCTGAGCCTTGCGAAGCTGCTGCGTGCGGGTGAGCTGACCGCGGTGTGGGTTCCCGATGGCCGGCACGAGGCGATGCGGGATCTGACCCGTGCGCGCGAAGCGGCGGTTGCGGACCTGGTCTCGAAGCGTCAGCAGGTGCTGTCGCTGCTGCTGCGGCTGGGCCGGCGCTACGACGGCAAGCGCCACTGGACGCGGCTGCACATGAACTGGCTGGCGGGCCAGAAGCTCGACCATGCCGAACAGCGCATTGTCCTGGAGGAGATGTTGCTGGCGGTGGGCGAGGCCGAGCAGCGCGTGGCGCGGCTGGAGCAGGCGATCCGCGTGGCGCTGCCGGACTGGTCGCTGGCGCCGGTGGTCACGGCGCTGATGGCGATGCGCGGCTTCGACCTGGTCTCGGCCAGCGCCTTCCTGGCCGAGATGGGCGACCTGTCGCGCTTTGCCACCGCACGCGAGCTGATGGGCTATCTCGGCCTGGTGCCGGGCGAGCAGTCGACAGGGGAGACGGTCAGGCGGACCAGCATCACCAAGGCCGGCAACCGGCGGGCGCGGCGCATTCTCGTCGAGTGCTCCTGGAGCTACCGCCATCCGCCGCGCCTGGGCAAGGACAAGCGCGCCAGGGTCGAGGCGGCCCCGCGCGCGGTGCGCGAGATCGCCTGGAAGGCGCAGCATCGCCTCACCGCCCGCTACCGGACCTTGACCCGCAACGGCAAGAAGCCGACCGTCGCCGTCACAGCGATCGCCCGCGAGCTGGCCGGCTTCATCTGGGCCGTCGAGCGCGCGCTGCGTCCCGTGACAGGGTGACAGTCACCGGCGCCGGCTGAACCCAGCGGCGCCCTCACACATGCGTGCAGCGGCGGGGACGAGGCAACGGCAGGGGAACTCCTCCATGACGCTTTGTGGCCGATCGCATGATCGACGCCCGTGCGAAGACAAGGACAGCCCCAGACGAAACTTCGGAAATGCGGTCCAAACCCGCGTATCAGAGCTTGATCACCGACGTCTCAGGCTTCGCCCCCACCACTGCACGCCCACGTCTCCCTATCACCACTCCAAAAATAGTAGTGGCGATAACCTGTGCAAAATACCCTTGACCAAGGACATCAGAGCGTATTCCACCGCTCGGAAAATCGGCATGCACGGGATGCCGCGCGAGGCGCGGCTGGTGGGATACGCTTCGCTTTCCCACCCTACGATTCCGTGACTGTGAAGCTCAGCGTGTCCAGAAACTCCACTCCGCCGCGCACCTGGTCCCCCGGCTTCAGTGGCCCCACGCCGGACGGCGTGCCGGTGAAAATCAGGTCGCCCGGCTTCAGAGTATAGAGCTGCGACAGCTCCACGATAATCTCCGGCACCGACCAGATCATCTGGTCCAGGTTGCTGGTCTGGCGTTTTTCGTCGTTCACCGTCCGCCAGATCCCTCCGCGTTCCAGCACCCCGGTGTGGTCCATTCGGTGGGTCGCGGTGATCGGGGG
>CAZNNJ010000406.1:0-5507 GCA_964574305.1 uncultured Rhodospirillales bacterium
ACCGCAACCGGCATGCGGGGCAGGGCGAAGCCGGAGGAATTGCCGGACGGCTGGGACGGCGCGGGCTGGCGCAAGACGGTGATCGCATCGGCGGTCAGCGCGTCGACCCTCAGCCGCCCACGCAGCAGAGCGGTCGGCGACCAGGCGAGCGCCGCCTTGTCGATGATAAGCCACGGCCCGCCGGCATCGCCCAGCGCGATCCGGTCCACGCTTATGTCGAACGGCACCAGCCCGTCGATCGCGCCCACGGTGATCGTGCTGGCCGGCGTCGACAGCGACCTGGTGAGCGTCGCGGCGATCCAGCCTTTGCCGGCGCTGGTCTGCAGGAAGGCGAAACCAGCGGCGGCGACACCCAATAGGCCGCCCGCAGTCCAAAGTGCGATCTTTCCCGCACGGCGCATCAGAATGCCTGCCCCAAGCTGACATAGATCTGGAACGGCCGGTCGCCGCTGCGCCGGTGCAGCGGCGCGGCGACGTCGAAGCGGAGCGGCCCCAGGCCGGTATAGTAGCGCGCACCGATACCCGCACCCAGGAACACCCGCTTGCCGAGGTCCGGGAAATTGGTGTCGTAGACGTTGCCGGCGTCCAGGAACGGCACGATGCCGATGGTTTCGGTCAGCTTATAACGGAATTCCAGGCTGGCCTCGGCCGAGGACAGGCCGCCGGCCGGCGTGTCGTGGATGTCGATCGGCCCGGCGCGCTGGAAGCCATAGCCGCGCACCGAACCGCCGCCGCCGGCATAATAGCGCTTGTCCTTCGGCATCGCGTCCAGGCTGACGCCGGCGGTGGCGCCGAGCGCGCCCAGCACGGCGATGACATAGCGGTCGCTGCTTCCCAGCCGGTGGTAATAGCTGCCGCTGAGCCGCCCGGTGATGAAGCTGAGCGACGTTCTGCCGGGGTCGGTATAGGGCGTGATGGTGAAGGCTTCGCGGTCGCCGGTGGTCGGGTTCAACAGGTCGTCCGAGCCGTCATGCTTGAGGTAAAACGGGATGCCGATCAGCGTGTAATGCTGGCGCAGTTCGAAATCGCTGATCGTCGCATGCTCGAAGGACAGGCCGGCGCCGATCACCACGTTCTGGACAAGCTTGTATTCGAAGCCGTTGAACCATTTGTAACCTTCGCTGGCATAGGCGTTGGCGTCCTCCTTGCCGACCGTCGCGGTGCTCAGGAAATCCCAGCCGACGCCGAATATGTCGGGCTTGCGGAACTCGGCGGTGACAGCCTTGTCCTCCTGGCCGGCGACGATGCTGAATTTCAGGCTCTCGGCCTCGCCGAACAGGTTGCGATGCTCCCAGCTGGCATTGAAGGCGACGCCCTCGGTCGAGGCGTAGGAGGCGCCGGCGGCGATCGAGCGTGGCAGGCGCTCGGTCAGATCGACCTCCATCGGGGTGATATCGGGGTTGGGGCCTTTCTCGGTGTTGATCGCGACGGTGCTGAACAGGTTTGAAGCGATCAGCTGGTCGCGGGTCTTCTCGACCTTGTCGACATTGTAGGATTCGCCCGCGGTCCAGCCGAGATGGCGGCGGACATAGTCCTCATGGACATCTTCCAGCCCCTTGATGCTGGTCTGGCCGAAGGCGGCTGTCGGGCCGGGGTCGAGATAATAGACCACGGTCATCACATGCGTGCCGTGATCGATCGTCACCTTGCGGCTTTTCACGCTGGCAAAGGGGTAGGCCTTGGCGCGAAAGGCGCGCTCGATCCTGGCATTGGCGGCGGCGACCGGGGCCGAATAGGCGGGCGTGCCCGGGTCGAGGCCCAGGCTCGTCGTCGTGATCGACGGCACGCCCGCTGGCAGCATCTTGCCGTCGACGCCGACGACGGTGACGGAGCCCAGCAGATATTGCGGGCCGGACACCACCGTTACGGTGATCTTGACGGGCGAAGCCTTGGAATCGATCGCGATATCGACAGTGTTGTCGTAATAGCCATAGGCGCGGGCCACGGCGTTGAACCGCTCGCGATCGTCGGCGGCACGGCTGCGCAGGGCGGCATCCGAGTCGGGAGGCTTGTCGGACAGGCCCTCCAGCTGCGACGCGTCTTCGAGCGCGCCGTCCAGCCTGTCGTCGCCGGTCGGGTTGAAGGTGACCTCGTAGCGAACCTCGGCGCGCGCCGCGCCGCAGACGGCCAGCGTAAGCAGAAGGCCGAAAATCAGGCGGGGGCGGGCGTGGAGCTTCTTCGGCGGCACTACCAGTCTAACCTCCGATATTTGCGGCCGGTTCCGCCTTTCTGCTGTGATTTAGGTGAGGCGGCGGACTTCCTTCATGGGCCCGACGCGCTGGACCATGGCGGCCAGCGGTTCGATCGCCACCGCCATGTGATGGGCGTTGGCGTGGACGATCTTGCCGTCCTCTATGGCGATGGCGACATGGCCGGTCCAGAACACCAGATCGCCGGCGCGGGGCGGGGCATCGCCCAGCACGCGATGGCCGACCGTCGTGCGCTGCGGGGCGCTGTCGCGCGGCACGGCGATTCCCGCCGCCGCCAGCGACAGCTGGACCAGGGCCGAGCAGTCGAGCCCTTGCGCCGTCCGTCCGCCCCAGAGATAGGGCACTTCCAGGAAGCGCTTGGCGGTCTTGACATGGTTGGGCTCGATCGTGCCGACCGGGGACAGGTGGCCGGCCGGCACCCAAACCCCCTCGGCCAGCTCGGCGAAGCCGTTGCGCTCGGCGGTGGGACGGGTGCGCGAGAGGAAGGAGAGCGCGCCGATCGGCGCCACCCTGACATTGGGCTCAGGATAGGCCAGCGTGCGCAGCGCGGTGACCAGATGGGTGGGGGCCGGGCCCGGCTCGTGCAGCGCCGCCACCTGCATAAAGCCCTTATAGCCGTCGGTCAGGCTTTCGATCTCTGCCCAGTCGGATCGGCTGAACATGACCGAGACCTCCTCGCCGAACAGCAGTTCGGTCAGCGCCTCGGCCTTGTCGTCCGGCCGCTTGCGCAGGAAGGCGCTGGGCGCGGCGACGCGCAGGCGGGTGGCGGTCATTTGCCGTAGCGGCCCGACAGCATGTGGAACAGGCCGCGCAGCACGAAGGCCTCGCCGCCCACCGGCCGGCCCGGGCGGGCGGCGGCGTTCCAGGCATAGAGGTCGAAATGCGCCCATTCGACCTTGGACTTCACGAATTCCTGCAGGAACAGGGCTGCATGGATCGCCCCGGCGAAGGAATTGGAGGCGTTGTTGTTGATGTCGGCGATCTTGCTGTCCATGTTGCGGCGATAGGGCTGCCACAGCGGCAGCCGCCATACCGGATCGTCTGCTGCGGCGCAGGATTTGATTATGTCCTCGGCCAGGGCATCGGTGGCGAACAGCGCAGGCAGGTCCGGCCCCAGCGCGACGCGGGCGGCGCCGGTCAAGGTGGCGAAATCGATCACCGCCACCGGGTTCGCTTCGCAGGCGGCGTCCAGCATGTCGGCCAGCACCAGCCGCCCCTCGGCGTCGGTATTGCCGATCTCGACCGACATGCCGGCGCGGGTCTTGATCACGTCGCCGGGGCGGTTGGCGTTGGGGCCGACGGCGTTCTCGGCGATGGCGAGAAGGATGCGTAAGCGCACCTTCAGCTTGGCCTCCATCACCATCTGGCCCAGCGCCAGCGCATGGGCCGCGCCGCCCATGTCTTTCTTCATCAGGTCCATGCTGGACCCGGTCTTGATGTCCAGCCCGCCAGTGTCGAAGGTGATGCCCTTGCCGATCAGCGTGATCTCGGGATGGTGGGCATTGCCCCAGCGGATGTCGACGACGCGCGGCGCTTCGGCCGCCGCCTTGCCGACGGCATAGACCGCCGGGAAATTGGCGCGGATCAGGTCGTCGCCGGCGGTTATATGGCAGACCGCGCCATGCGCCGCCGCGACCGCCCGGGCCGCCTCGCCCAGCGCCACCGGGCCCAGGTCATTGGCCGGCAGGTTGACCAGGTCGCGCACCAGCTTGATCGCGTCGAGCTCGCGCAGCACGCGAGCACGGTCGGCCTCCTCCGGCCAGACCAGCCGGGTCGGACTCCTGGTCCGGCTGCGGTAGCGGTCGAAGCTGTATGCGCCCAAGCCCCAGCCCAACGCGAGCCGGCTCGCCGCCTCCGGCTCCAGCGGGGTGTCGAAGCGATAGTCGCCCTTGGGCAGCGAAGCTTGCGCGCTCGCCAGCGCATAGACGTCGTCGACCCGGCTGATCCCGGCCAGCACCCGCTTCACCTTGCCGTCACGGTCGGGCAGGGGCAGAAGCTGCCCGGCCCCGGCGGTAAAGCCGTTGGCGGTCACCCAGGCCTGATCATGCGGCTCGAGCGAATTCTGGAACTCGGCGAATTCGGCATGCGTCACCGGGGTCAGCGGCGTCGAATCGGTTCCGGGTTCGCAGAATACGTCGCGCATCAGGCCTATGCCTCTCGTATCGTTCGGATCGCGTCCCGGGCCAGCTGGTCGACCCGTTCGTTCTCGGGGTGGCCGGAATGGCCCTTGACCCATAGCCAATCGATCTTGTGAATATGGGCCGCCGCTTCAAGCCGCTGCCACAGCTCCACATTCTTGACCGGCTTTTTGTCCGCTGTCAGCCACCCTTTGGCCTTCCAGCCCTTCAGCCACTTGGTGATCCCGTCTTTGACATAGATGCTGTCGGTATAGAGCTTGACCCGCGCCGGGCATTCAGTTCCCTCCGGTTGTTTGTGTCCTTAACTCCCCCGCCCGCCAGTTCCTTCTGGACCGGGCCATAGCGCTGCAGCTGGCCCCAGCCGCCGGGTCCGGGATTCCCACTGCAGGCGCCATCGGTATAGACCTCGACCTCCGGAAGCGCGCTCATTTGGGCAGGCCGTAATCGGCGGCGCTCTTGACCTTCTGGTGGAAGGCCAGCTTGCGGCGATATTCCAGCGGGTCTTTCTTCTTCACCATCGCTCCGGGCGGGTGGTTGATCCAGTCATAAAGCCGGGTCAGCAGGAAGCGCAGCGCGGCGCCGCGCGCCAGAATCGGCAGAGCCTTCAGCTCCGCATCGGTCAGCTTGCGCACTTTTTGATAGGATTGCAGCAGCGCCTGCCCGCGCACCGGCACAAACGAGCCATCGGGCTCGAAGCACCAGGCGTTGAGGCAGATGGCCAGGTCGTAGGCCAGCCAGTCGGTGCAGGCGAAATAGAAATCGATGAAGCCGGTCAGCGTGTTGTCTTCGAAGAACACATTGTCGGGAAACAGGTCGGCATGGATCGTGCCGCGCGGCAAATCCCTCGGCCAGTGCGCCTCGAGGAACTTAAGCTCGGTTTCGATCTCGGCGGCGAGGCCGGGCTGGACGTCGTCGGTCTCCTCCTCGTCGATCCGGCCGAACAGCGGCCCCCAATCCTCGACCGACAGGCTGTTGCGCCGGCTCATCGGGAAGTCTGCGCCAGCGGCGTGGAACTTGGCGAGCGCCCGGCCCAAGGCGGCGCAATGTTCCTGGCTGATCCGGCGGGGCCACATGCCGGTCAGGCAAGGGACGATGGCGGCGGGCCGGGCCGCGAGACGGCGCCGAGCCTCCCCCCCGGCCCGGCCCACCGGGGGCCGGG
>CAZNNJ010000407.1:0-5496 GCA_964574305.1 uncultured Rhodospirillales bacterium
AGCAGGAATTCCTCAAGCAGCGCTTGAGACAATCCAGCTCCAGCTCCAGCGACGACCAGCTCAGTTTTCCGCCACGACTGTCGCGACCCCTTTCTCAAGAGCTGCGTCGATTATCGAGCGTACTGCCGGGGCTATTATCCTGGGTCCGCCTTTTGCCGGCCCATCCGGATACCCCTGACGCTTGAGCGCGTCCGTAGTGGCGTTCTTATCTTGAAGCTCGCCAATCTGCCGCCCGATATCTTCCTGACGCTCAGCCTTTGCTAGTGCCCGTTCTGCACGCATTCGGCGAAGAAGGCGTTGTTCGTTGAATCCACATTCGTATCGAGGAACACGGTGTGGTAGCCGCTGTCGCAATAGTAGGTAGACAGGTCCCCGCCTCCGCCATTCTGATGCAGCACCCCGAGGACCGAGCTGGAAGCATAACCGGCTGTCGCCGCGTAGCTGGTCGAGCTCGACGTAAGCGCATTTCCGTTGAAGGTCGCGTTCGATCCACCCAATCGGCCTGCATAGGTATTGGAGAACACCGCATTGTCGGTGAACAACCCAGTCACGCCGTAGACGTATCCGTTGTTCGAGACGATGTTGCCGCTCACATTGATGCTCGTCGCATTGTTAATGGCGCCGACGATCTGCGAGCCGTTGAGGTTTCCGGTGATCGAACTCACGGAGCTGACGCAACCGAGAACGCCTTTCGTCACGCTGAGCGCCGTTCCCGCCGGGCAACTATTGTTTGCCGTCAGCGCGGAGGCTTGAGACGACGTGCCCGCGTTGGTCGCGTAGTCAGCCGAATTGGCAGACGCGGCGCTTGTTGCGGTTTTGGCCGAGCCCGCCGAGGTCGCGTATCCCGCGTTGGTGGCGGAGGTCGCCGATTGGGCGCTCGTCGCGAAGCCGGCCGAACCAGCGGTCGTCGCATAGTTGGCGGACTGTGCCGACACTGCGGCCTGGGCATTCGGCAGCGTGAAGCCGGTCGCGACCGGGGTGAAGCTCGTCGAATCCGCAAGAGCCGCGCTCGCGAGCAAATCGAGGACAAAAGCGCTGAGTGCAACGATCCGTCTCATATCAGGTCTCCCTTCAGGTGCATTTCGCGAGAGCGATGAGTTGGCCATAGGTCGCGTTCGGGCGGACACGTGTCGTGCCCGTCCCCGCGGCATTCTGGGTGATCACGACCAGGTGGGCGGTCCAAGTGGTGCCGTTATCGACGGCCCATGTCTGGATGCCGATCAGGGGAAGGCCGGCGCCGTTGTCGGAGAAGTCGACCGGGGCAACATAGATTTCGGGGTTTCCGTTCGGGCAGGTCGGCTTCGTGACGATCAGTCCGTCGGCCCCCTGGAACGCATCCTGGACTGCCTGCCCCATCCAGCGCTGTTTCGTGGATGAATAGACATCGTCGGTATTCTGGATGTCATTGCCGCCCATGAAGAGGGTGGTGTTCATCGTGTTCGGCCCGGCGCCGGCGCCAGGCACCGGATTGGTAAACAGGTAAGGCGGGATGATCTGGCTACCGTCGAGATAGAGCGCCGCTCCAATATGACCCGGCGCCGGCGGACAGGCAGTGCCTGAGAAATTTGCGAGCGTGACTTTAAGGCCGCCATTGGCGCCGATCGCGATGTTCCTATTGGTCGAGAGCACACCGACGGCCGGAATTCCGCCGCCCTTGATCGGACCGCCCGCCAGCTCGATGAGGTGGCGCACGGACTGATCGGGGATCGCGGTGCCCCCGCAGGTCAGCACAAGCGCTTGCAGTTGGGACGCGCTGGCCTGATGAACGATCACGACATGGGACTGACCATAACCATTGGTATCGACAAAGCTCGGATCCAGCGCGCCGGCTGTTTTCAGCGTCGCGGCCGATATCTGGACGTTTCCAGCTGCCGTTGCGGTAACTAGCGCCGCGAATGTCGAGGGAACCGACAGATACGAGTTGGCCGCCTGGGCGAAGGTTTGTACCTGGTAGGCATTTGGCGCATCCAGCAGCAATCGGGTGTTCCGCTGGATCTGCGGGGCTGCGTAGAGCAGGCCCATGAGGCTGAGGAAAATCGCCAGGGCGGCGCCGAAAAGATCGCGCATGCGGGTCTATCCTCCGGCTTGGCTGACGATTGCGGGCGTCTGGTCGGCGATCGCGCAGGGTGTCGCGGTCGCCACTCCCGTGACGGGATTCGTCAGTGCGTTTCCGGCCACCTGCCCGGCGAGCGGGTATCCACCCCAGAGCCGTGCGAGCGCCGCGGCCACAGCTGGCTTCGAGACTGTCGACGGGACCGCGGCGTAGGTGACGACGATTTGAGCCTTCGCGCATGAAGCGATGCCCGATGACGACCAACCGGCGGGAAGCGCCGGCACAACAACGCCGGTCGCGCGGGGGTTCGCCAGCACATAGCTAACAGCGGTCTGATGATAGACGAGCACCTGCTCGGCGAGGCCGTCGGCGGCGTTGGCTGCCGTGATCCTGTTGCCAGGATCCCCAGGGCCCGTCCAAGGCATCAGCATCGCAAGGATGAGCAGGAGCGGAACGACCTGGTACATCAGCCGGCCACCACGAAGCGCAACGCCATGATGCCGGTGCAGGCGGCCGCGGCGGTGGCGGCACTGATCGGAAGCGGGTTCACCGTGGCGGCCGACAGGCCGGCGGCCGAGCCGGCAACGGCAATGCCGGTCACGCCTGAGCTGGCCGGCGTCTTCACCATCAGGCGGGCGCAGGAGGTCGGATCCACATTGGTGTAGTCAGCGAAGAAATTTGCGCCGTTTCCGGTCAGGGCGATCGTCCCCTTCCACTGGTTTGTCGTTGCCGTCGCGGTGAGCGCCTGCAGCGGCAGCAGCGCCAGCGCCTTTATTTGGGCGAACGGGAACGCCGTGGTTCCATAGCCGCCGTTTTGGATGGCGTAGCTTTGGAGCTCGGTCCGGGCCTGTTGCAGCTCGAGGAACGTCTCCTGGATCTGGCTACTGGAATTCGACGATCCGAACACGCCGTAGGCGAAGAAGATGCCGATAACGCCCAGAAACAGTGCCAGGCCAACGCCAATCAGGTCGCGCATGGAAAATGCCCATAGTTTTCGGTGGAAGCTCCGCCGTCCGGCTCGGCCGGACGGCGGTCATCGCGGCTGATGCGCCTAGCCTTGGATGACGAAGCGGACGGCGTTGGTGGCGGCGGCGCAGGCGGTCGTGCCGGTGGCCGCGGAAATGGGCAACGCATTGACAGTTGCCGCCGCCAGGCCAGCCACGGTCGCCGCCACCGCGATGCCGGTGATCCCGGCGTTGGCCGGCGTCTTGGTGATCAGCTTGGTGCAGGAGGACGGGTCGATATTGGCGTAGTCGGCGTAGAAGTTGCTGTTGTTGCCGGTCAGCGCGATCGCCCCTTTCCATTGATCGGTCGCCGTGCCGCCCGCCAGCGCCGTCGAAGGGAGCAGCTGCAGCGCCACGATCTGGGCATTGGTGAACGCGGCGGTGCCGTAGCCGCCATTCTGATTGGCATAGGCGGACAATTCCGTCCGCGCCTGCTGCAGCTCGAGAAAGGTCTCCTGGATCTGGCTGTTGGAATTCGAAGAGCCGAAGACGCCGTAGGCGAAGAAGATGCCGATAACGCCCAAAAAGAGGGCCAGGCCGACACCGATGAGGTCGCGCATGTGCAGGTTTCCTATGAGGTCGTGGTGGATTGGACGAGGTCAGACATCTGGTTCGTCGCCTCGAGGAACCAGAAGATGACGGCAAATACGGCGATCTGCACGGCATAGGTGATCGCGGTGGAGAGCTGTTTGAGCCTCGCATCCAGCCGCTCAGTCGCGCTCTCGGCCAGCTGGGCGAGCGCGTCGCCCGGACGGTCCGACAGGATGAAGTGGCGTATTAGTTTGATCGTGCGGGGATCGGGCCAGCCATAGCCGCTGGCTGCCAGGGCTTCGCCCAGATAGGCGTCGTCGCGAATCAAAACGGCCTGGAGACGCTCGGCGACATAGGGAGGCGATCGCCGTTCCAACATCTCGAGGGCATCGCGCAATGAGACGCCCGCCTTCAGTAGGGCCGACAAAGACAGCAGAAATCCCAGGCCCGTCCACGATTTGTAGACCCGAAACAGAGGCAGCTCGTCGGCAAGCTTGCGCCAGCGGCCCGTCCAGACCGGCAGCAGGCGGGCGGCGGCAAGGGGCAACAGGGAAATGCCGCCGAGGAGATATGGGCCGAACGCGGCGAAGAAGTCGGATGTCGCCTTGAGATCGCCGGCGGCCCCTTCGAGCGCGACACCTTGCGGAAGCGCCGCGAACAGGGTCGGAAACAGGCTGCTCGAGAGGTACCAGAAGCCGGCGACGAACAGAGCGGATACGCCGAACAGGGGCAGCAATGCGCGCCGCAGCGACCTCTTCCAGGCCGTCTGCCGAGCAGACAGCCGGGCCAGGTCACGCAGCCCGTGCCCGGTCAGACCCGATTCCGCCAGGGCGGCGAAGATCGCCGCCTCGTCGTGCGGCAGCCAATCCGCCATGACGGTGCCAAACCGTTCCCCCCGATCAGCAATGCGGTGCAGCCAGTTCGGAACGGCAACGGCTAGCGGTCGCGACCAGACCATGAACGGGGCCCGGCCTTCGATCTCGGTGGCGCGGATCTCGGCAAGGGCCTCCGGCTGCCGGACGGATCGATCGAGATAGGTCGCGAAGATGTCGTAGAAGTCGAGCCGCTCACGGCCGCCAAACATCATCCGCGCCACGGCGACCTGCCAGCGCGGCAGCCGGCCACCCAGGAGGGCCAGCGCGTCCTCGTCGTCACCGGCAGGCGCGAGCTCGCCAAGCGTCGTCATCGCGACGCCTCGGCATGGAGCGCGAGGTCGGCTGCCAGGTCTTCGGCACTGCCGATATACGACACCCACTCCTGCACGCCGATTTCGCCGGCGAGCAAATGCGGGTAGCCGACGATCGCCATGGACTGGCCGCCCTGCTCCGCCAACCAGAGCCTGCGGGCTTCATCGTACTGGCGGTTGCGCAGCAGATCGCAGACCCTCTGGTCGGGGATGAGAATCTCCCCCACAAGTCGCCGTCCCTTGATGCCGGCAATGCCGATCTTGCCGGACTTGTCGATGCAGGCGTTGCAGCCGGCACCGCGGGAAAAAAGCCGAGCGGAGTTCTTCCCCAAGGCCTGCTCGAAACGGTCGCGCAGCACGTCGAGGCGGAGATCCTGGCGTGCGGCATCGGCCAGCACCTGCCGGCAACCGCGGCAGAGCTTCGGCACCAGGCGCTGGGAATACCAGCAGGCATGGCGCTCGGCGCTGAATGCGAGAAGCATCGGTACGCCGAGTTCCTCATAGCGACTCGGAATGTCGAGCACCCCGGCGCAATGGATGGTGGTTGAAACCAGCTTGCCGGTGTTCGCGGCATCGAAGGCCATGCGGGCCGGCGGTCCTTCCCGGCATTCCCCGACCCGCCCGACATGCCGGGCGATCCGGAGCGACGCCTTCAGCGCTTCGGTGCAGCTGTCCGTTTCGCCGTCCCCGCCCTCCCTCACCGGGAACTAGGATAAACGGGG
>CAZNNJ010000408.1:0-5492 GCA_964574305.1 uncultured Rhodospirillales bacterium
CGATTGCCGCGCTGCCACGGATTGCCGAGGCGGTCGGGCCGCGCCTGACCGTGCTGGCCGATGGGGGCGTGCGCTCGGGGCTCGACGTCGTGCGGATGCTGGCCGCCGGTGCGCGCGGCGTTTTGCTCGGCCGCGCCTGGGCCTATGCGCTCGCCGCCGGCGGTGAGGCTGGGGTGGCGCGGATGCTCGACATCGTCGCCGCGGAGATGCGGGTCGCCATGGCGCTGACCGGGGTTACGGCAATCAAGGAAATCGACCGGGCGCTGATCGCGGACGGCTGAAGAAAAGGGGATGTTCATGGGCGCAAATCCGCTGCTCGGCGTGCTGTTCCACTGGATCGGCGGCTTCGCCTCGGCCAGTTTCTACGTGCCGTACAAGGGCATCCGGCGATGGCCGTGGGAGATTTTCTGGGTGGTCGGCGGGGTCTTCAGCTGGATCCTGGCGCCCTGGATCTTCGCTGCCTTCCGGACCAATGTATTGCTTCATGTGCTGGGTTCGGCACCGACGGCGACCCTGTGGTGGTGCTGGTTCTGGGGGGCGATGTGGGGCTTCGGCGGCCTTACCTTCGGGCTGACCATGCGCTATCTCGGCATCTCGCTCGGTATGGCCGTGGCGCTGGGGCTGACCACCGTCATCGGCACGATGGCGCCGCCAATCTTTCACGGCGCCCTGGGCGACCTGGCGGGCGGGAGCAGCGGGCGCATCATTCTGGCCGGAATCGTGGTGACGATGGCCGGCATCTACCTCGTTGCGCGCGGCGGCCAGTCGAAGGAACGCGAGCTCAGGGCCGGCGCCAGTTCCGACACGGTGCCCGAGTTCGATTTCCGCAAGGGCGTGCTGGTCGCGATCTTCTCCGGCGTGATGAGCAGCTGCTTCGCGTTCGGGCTCGATGCCGGCGAGCCGATCCGCCAGCTCACCCTCCAGGCCGGGACGGGTGTCCTGGCCCAGGGGCTGCCGGTGCTCTGCGTCGTGCTGGCGGGTGGGGCGACCACGAACATTATCTGGTGCGCGATCCTGATCTTCAGGAACCGATCGGGCAGGGAGCTGATCGCGTCCGACGCCCCGCTGATGCGCAACTACCTGCTGGCGGCGGCAGGCGGCACGCTGTGGTACTTCCAGTTCTTCTTCTACACGATGGGCGAAAGCCTGATGGGGGCCTACGGCTTCTCCAGCTGGACGCTGCATATGGCCAGCATCATCATCTTCTCCACCCTCTGGGGCTTCTCGCTCGGCGAATGGCGCAGTGCCAGCCCGCGCACGCGTCGCCTGGTATGGGCCGGGATCGGCACGCTCGTCCTGTCGACCTTGGTCATCGGCGCCGGCAACTATCTCGCATCCTGATCCTTCGCGTATCAGAAGTTGATCGTATATAATCGAAAATGATCGAATATGCTTGATTCCTGGAAACCCCTGCGGCACGGTTGGCTGTCAGGGGCGTGCGCCGCCGGCGGGGCATCGCTGGTCCCACGGCCCGGCGGCGATCCCGCCCCCTGTCGCCGGGCCGTTCTTTTCGAACGAGTCCCGAGAACCAAAACGAGGCCTGGGAGGGGCGGGATGAAGCTGCGATGTTCGTTGATCTGGCTCATCGCCTCCGGGATTGTGGTTTTCGCCCCTCCTGTTACCTGTCAGGCGGCAGCCGAAGCCGACCCGCTGGCCAAAGGCTTTGCCGATCCGCCGAATAGCGCCAAACCGCGTGTCTGGTGGCACTGGCTGAACGGCAACATCTCCAAGGAAGGCATCACGCTCGACCTGGAATGGATGAAGCGGGTCGGCATCGGCGGGGCTGAGAGCTTTCAGGGATTCCTCGGTCCGATGGGGCCCGGCAAGGCCGTGGACAAGCAGCTTCCGTACATGTCCGACGGCTGGCAGGACGCCGTGCACCATGCGGCCGCTGAGGCCGACCGGCTGGGACTGGAACTCGGCATTGCTGCGTCTCCGGGCTGGAGCGAGACAGGCGGCCCATGGGTCAAGCCGGCCAAGGCGATGAAAAAATTCGTCTGGAGCGAAACCTTCGTGACCGGCGGCGCGCCGTTCCATGGCACCCTGCCGAAGCCGCCCGATACAGTCGGGCCGTTCCAGGACCTGCCGCTGGAGGGCTTCCAGTCCGGGATGGTCAGCCCGGAAATCCGTAACGCCAAATTCTATGCCGACAGCGCCGTCGTCGCCTTTCCCGCGCCCGATGGCGATGGGCCGGTCGGCCAACATCCGACGATCACGGCGAGCGGCGGGCGGGTCGACGGCGCGGCGCTGACCAGCGGCGTCCTCGCCACGCGGCAGTCCCTGCCCATGGCTGCGCCCGGCCAGTCCGCCTGGATCGGCTTCGACTATGCCGAGCCGGTGACGATCCGGGCGTTGACTGCGATGGTCGGCGGGATCAGCAGCCTGCCCGGTTTCGGCCAGAGTCCACCGTCGATCGGGCTGGAGGCGAGCGATGATGGGCAGAAATTCCGCCCGGTTCTGCCACCAAAGCTTTTACGCTCGCCCGCATTCGGAACTCAGCCGATCCCGGCGACAATCGCCGTCACGCCGACCAAGGCCAGGCATTTCCGCGTTGTCTTTGTCACACCGTCGGCGCAGCCGCCGATGCCGGCGATCTATGGCCCTGCGCCCTCGCCGGCGACGAGCTGGGCGATCGGCGAACTGCTGCTCCATGCCGATGCACGGGTGGAGCGGGTGGAGGACAAGGCCGGCTTCGTACCCGCGACGGGCCTCACCGAAAGCCCGACACCGGACAGCAGCCCGTCGATCCCGCGCCAGGGCGTGATCGACCTGACCGCCAAGATGCATGCCGACGGTACGCTCGACTGGACGCCGACGGCGGGCCGCTGGGTGGTGCTGCGCATCGGTTATTCGCTGCTTGGCATCACCAACCACCCGGCGCCGGCCGAGGCGACGGGGCTCGAGGTCGACAAGCTGAACCACGCCTATGTGAAGGACTATCTCGACACCTATCTCGGTCAGTACCGGACGGCGGCGCAGGGGTTGTTGGGCCGGCGCGGTGTTACCGCGATCACCAACGACAGCTGGGAGGACGGATCGCAGAACTGGACCGACGACATGTTGTCCCAGTTCGCGAAGCGGCGCGGCTATGACCCGCGTCCGTGGCTGCCGGTGCTGACCGGTCGTGTCGTCGAAAGCGCCGCCGCCAGCGAGCATTTCCTTTGGGATTTCCGCGCCACGCTGGGTGACCTTCTGGCCGACGAGCACTATGACGAGATTGCCCGCACCACAAAGCAGTTGGGTCTCATCCATTACGGGGAGTCGCACGAGGGCGGCCGCGCCTTCGTCGGTGACGGCATGGCCGTCAAACGCAACAACGACGTCCCGATGGGGGCGATGTGGGTGCAGTCGCCAGGCGTCTATACAGAGCAATTGGGCCATGACGCAGACATCCGCGAATCGGCGGCGGTTGCTCATATCTATGGCCAGAATCTGGTCGCGGCAGAATCGCTCACAGCGATCCCGGCGCCGTTCGGCTGGGCGCCGGAGACGCTGAAGCCCGTGCTCGACGAAGAGCTGGCGATGGGCGTGAACCGTGTGGTCATCCACACCTCCGTGCACCAGCCGCTGGTCGACAAGGCGCCTGGACTGTCGCTCGGCATCTTTGGCCAGTGGTTCACCCGCAACGAGACGTGGGGCGAGCAGGCCAGGCCCTGGATCGACTATATTGCGCGGAGCGACTTCATGCTCCAGCAGGGCCGGTTCGTGGCCGATGTCCTCTATTATTACGGCGAGGATTCGAACATCACCGCCCTCTTCGGCGACCACGCGCCGCCGGTGCCGGCCGGCTACAATTTCGACTATGTGAATGCCGATGCGCTGATCCATGTGCTGTCGGTCAAGGACGGCGCCATTCTGACGCCAGGCGGAACGCGCTACCGTGTCATCGCGCTCGACCCGCGGGCCGCGCATATGTCGGTGCCGGTGCTGAAGGCGCTGCACAACCTCGTCCAGGCTGGGGCCATCGTGGTCGGCGACAAGCCGGCCGATACGCCCAGCCTCGCCGACGATCCCGCCGAATTCACCCGCCTGGCCGACGCGATCTGGAGCGCCGGCGATGCGCCGCATGACTTCGGCAAGGGCAGGGCAATCCCGAGGACGTCGATCGCCGACGCGTTGCGAGGGCTCGGCATCCAGCCCGACTTTGATGCCGCGAAGGCCGATGCCGACGTTCTATACGTTCACCGGGCGACCCGCGATGCCGACATCTATTACGTCGACAACCGGCGGGACGGGCCGGTCTCCCTGACCCCGTCCTTCCGTGTCGCCGGCCGGGAGGCCGAGTTCTGGCACGCCGACAGCGGTCGGTCGGAGCCGGCAAGCTACACAACCGCCCAGGGCCGCACGACTGTGCCGCTTACCCTTCGACCGTATGAGGCCGTCTTTGTCGTCTTTCGCAAGCCGACGACGATCACCGCCCGCACGATCCCCACGCAGCAGGAAACCGAGCTTGCGCCGGTCGACGGCCCTTGGTCGGTCAGCTTCGACAAGGGGCCGTGCGCGCCGGTGCCGACGCGCTTCGATCGCCTACAATCTTGGAACGACAGCGCCGACTCGCGCCTCAAATATTTCTCCGGCACCGCGACTTACCGGACGACGATCGCGGCGCCTGCCAGCAAGGGCAGCGTCTGGATCGACCTCGGGTCGGTCAAGAACCTGGCGGAGGTCACCGTCAACGGTAAGCCGCTTGGGATCGTATGGAAGCCGCCGTTCCGCGTCGATGCGACGACGGCTCTGAAGCCGGGGGAGAACACGCTTGCGGTCAAGGTGACCGATCTCTGGGTGAACCGGCTGATCGGCGACCTGCAGCCGGGGGCCGCCAAATGCGCTTTCGCCGAACCGATGCCGATAATGTACCAGGCCGGCTCGCCGCTGGTCGCGGCCGGCCTGCTCGGGCCGGTGCGCTTGGTTCGGACGTCAGCGCAATGAGGCTCATCCTCCAGCTCAGTGCCGTCCTATGCTTTCTGGTGCTGTCTTCGGTCCCCGCCTGTGCCGAAGGCGCGCCGGCGGCCTGGATCCCCCATCCCGATGCGCCGGCAAACGGGCAGGTGACCCTGAATTTCCGCCTTGCCTCCACTCGGCCGGCTCGGCCCGGCCCCCCGGCGATCCCGGTCAGTGCCGATAATCGCTTTGTCCTGTTCGTGAATGGAAAGCGGGTCGGCGCCGGACCGGCGCGGGGCGACCTCTCCCATTGGCGCTATGAGACATTCGACATCGCGCCGTTCCTCGTTTCCGGAGCGAACCGGGTGACCGCGACGGTCTGGAACTGGGATCAGGCCGGCCCGATGGCGCAGATGACCGCGCGGACCGGCTTCTACGTCCATGCCGAGAGCCCGGCCATGTCCATGCTCGAATCCGGGTCGGATTGGCGGGTGCGGATCGATAAGGGCTATTCGGTGAAATCGCCCCTCGGCCGGGTGATGAAGGGCGGGCGGTACTACGCCGCCCGGCCGGGGGAGCTGGTCGCAGCGGCGCAGCGTGGTTGGTCGTGG
>CAZNNJ010000409.1:0-5490 GCA_964574305.1 uncultured Rhodospirillales bacterium
TCGGGCCGTTGCCGCCGAATACCTGATTGACGAACGATGTGCCCGAGATCGCGGTGGACGAGGCATAGTGAACCGTTATCGGCATCGGGCAGAGTTGGTTCTTGGTATAGAGATAAGCACCCGACAGAAGCGGCACGGCAGCCTTCGCCGATGGTACGGCGGCAAACGGCAACAGCAGCGCACCGATGGTCCCGATGGTTTTCAGCATTTTTCTTGTCCCCATTAAAAGATCGCTCGGGTTATTTTAGCTGATCCGGGGGGATTGGGGAGATATACAGTAACATGGATTTATATTTCGAGTAAAACCAGCCCGTTCCTAAGATATGAGAGCGATAACTGAACCCGAACATTCACCCAACCCTCCTCTTGAAAAAAGAGGGTTGGGTGGGGGTGAAATCTCAAGGCAACCGGAATGCCTTAGATCCTCTGCCGTCCCAGAAACTCGCGGAGGTAAGCGGCGATCTCGGCGGTGTGGGTCTCCAGGGCGAAATGGCCGGTATCGAGGAAATGGACCTCGGCATTGGGCAGGTCGCGCCTGTAGGCCTCGGCGAACTTGTCCCGCCCCGGCGCCCTGGTGTTGCCGAAGCCCGGCAGGTCGGGCGCGATCACGTGATAGCGGTCGGCCAGCATCGGGATCAGGTTGCGGAACATATGGCCCGAGGTCGGGAAACCATGCAGCAGCAGGATGACCGGCGCGTCGCTGGGCCCGGCCTCGCGGTAGAAGACCTCGACATTGCCGACAGTCTTGGTTGCATAGGTCACGTTCATCGATGTCTCCGTCAGTTTAATGGGATGGCGGGCGTCCGCCGCGCCGAAACCCGCCGGTCGAGGGCGGCGTGAGCGACGGCGGGGATCGCGCTCAGGCCGATGGCGGAGAACAGGGGCGCCCGGACAGTGCGAGCTTGGTCATGTCGTGAACTCCCTGGGTTGCTTACCCAGACGTTACGACCTTCCGTTTTCCGGCATCAGACCGAAAGAACGGGAATTTTCCTTCCATTATTTGGTATGATGAAGCCGCAATGAGCATCGCCTTGCCGCTCTACGCGCGTTAGGATCGGGGAAACAATCGGGGGGACCTGTCAGCGATGCCGAACCTTCGCCTTGCCGCCATCAGCCTTGCGCTGCTCCTGATCGCCGGCTGCGCGGCCAAAACTCCGGATGCGACCGCCACGGTCGCCAGCGCCAGCCCCTATCAATGCAAGCACACGGGATCGCCGCCGAAGCTGCGCAGCGATCTGCCGCCGAGCGCGTACAAGGCGGACGGCCAGCTGAACTGGCCGAAGGACGACGGCTTCGATCCGCCCAAGCTGAAGGTCACCGTCCAGCCCGGCGAGCTGCTCGACCGGTTCGGCGACACGTGCGGCTCGTTCCTCAGCCCCGAGGGCGCATCCTATGCCGGCCGGGCGCTTCCCTATCGGTGCCAGGGCTATGCCTACACCGTGTACAGGGTGCTGAAGCCACTGCCCGTCACCATCGGCACGGCGGCCCCGGCCTTCGGCGATCCCGGTGGCGCGGTGCAGCTGAAGACATCGGAGCTGGTCGACCAGTTGGTGGCCGCCGGCGTGCTGGAGACGGTGCCGGACGCGCCGCCGCTGGCCTGCGACGCACACTAAGACCTTTACAGCGCCCCACGGAGGATTAATTCTAAAGCGTGCATAGCGTACCCTGAAGCGTCAGGAGGGCTCGATGCAACGATCGCTGGTGCTGGCGGCAATCGGCTTTTGCTTGGCCGGTCCCGCCGAAGCCTATGAATACACACTGCAATTCACGCCCAACTATGGTGCGCGCGGCCTGACTGTTGCCGGATACGCATTCGACGGCAGCACGGTCGTCGGCAATTGCAGCTACTACACCGTGACCGGTAGCGGCTCCGGGCGGGGCGGCGGCTATCACGCGCACACGACCTACTACAACCAGACCTGCAGCTGGGACCTTTACGGCAACTTGCTGAGCATCGCGCAGGGCGCGCCGACGGCCCCTGCGCCGCTTTCGACCGGCGGCGGGCTCACCATCTATGCGCGCAACGCCGATGGCGACACGACCGGCGTGGATACCGCGCATGGTGATACCGGCTTCGTCAACACGCCGAGCGGGCAATATGCCTGGGTGACCGCGCCCAGCTATGTCTCGCTGGGCAACCAGAAGCCGGCAAATATCACGCTGACCTTGCGGAGCATCGGCGACCGCCCGCTCATCGTGAGCCGGATCGATCCCGCAGTCCGGCTGGCCAAGGCGTCGGTGAGATCGACCACCTGCGAGCGGGCCCCGGTGAAGCCCGGTGCGACCTGCACGATCACGGTCACATACGATCCGCGCGGACTGCCGCCGGGCGACGATCCGTACACGGCCTATGACACGCTGACCGTGGGCATCGTATCCAATTCCGGCCAAGCGCCCGATTTCTCCGAATCGATCGAGGTCGCCGTCGCCCCCGGCGGCTGAAGTTGCGCGATTCAAGGTGACATGCCCCAAGCCCAACCCGTCCTGGTCGAGCGTGTCTCGTCCCCTACCCAGGAAGTCTAGGCGCTGATCGGCGAGCTGGACACCGAACTCTTGCAGCACTATCCGCCGGAGCAACGCCATGGCCTCAAGCTCGACGCGATCTTTGAGCCGCATGTCCGCTTCTTCGTCGCCTGGGCGGATGGCGAGCCCGCCGGCTGCGGCGGCGTCGCCCTGTTCGCCGATTTCGCCGAGCTGAAGCGCATGTATGTCCGCCCCGCAGCCCGCGGCCGGGGGGTTGCCGATGCGCTTTTGGCGCGCTTGGCTGTAGAAGCCGCAGTCGCCGGCCTTTCGGTGCTGCGGCTGGAGACCGGCACCCGGCAGGAGGCAGCCATCCGGTTCTATCTGCGCCTGGGCTTCACCCCCTGCGACGCGTTCGAGCCCTACAGTTCGATGCCGGCGGAGAACGTCGTATCGAGCGTGTTCATGGAGAGGGCCGTTCGATAACTAGCGCTTCGGCTCGCCCAGCGCCTTGGCGAAAGCATCCGGGTCTCGCACGCGAAGCGCGACCTGGCGCGGAACGTCGGTGAAGAACGAGATCGTGAACCACTGGCCGAGCAGCGTCGATTTGCGCTCGACGGAGCGGATCGCACTGCGCGGGATACGCAATTCCAAACCGAAAATCTCAGGCAGAAACATCAGATTGAACGGAAATCTGGGCGCCACCATGAATTCGTCCGCCGTCACCGCGACCAGCAGGCAGTTGTTGGCTCCGCCGAGCCGCGTGAACAGATTGGTCATCGCGCGGCCGGACGCATAGCCTTCCGAAAACAGGGCGTCGGGCGGCCGCTTCGGAATGACAGGCTTCCCGTTTTGCCTGCGATAGAAGATCGAGATGCCGGTCCAGGCGGCGATCCAGAGGAGAGCCACGGAAAAGGGCAAGAATTTCATCGCAGCGCCGCCAGCATCTCATCCAGCGTGGCGTCGAGCCGTTGATAGAGAAGGCGATCGAAACCCTCGGTCCCGCCGCCCGATTGGGCGCACTGCAACGCCTCGACATAGGCTTGGCGATCTTCCGGACGAACAGCTATAGGCGGCAGGCCGCCGCGGATCAGGATCAGGTTCATCGCCAGACGCGCCGTCCGGCCGTTGCCATCGTTGAACGGGTGGATATCGACCAGTCGGCGATGCGCGGCGAAAGCCGTGGCAGGATCGTCCGGAGCCCGTGCTAGTCCCTTCGCGAAATCTCCCATTACGGCAGGAATTTCGGCCGGCGACGGAAAGATGTGGCGGCCGTCGTCCGTCAGCACATAGCGGCCTTGGTCGGCGTAGCGGCCGGCAATGTCCGGGTTCGACCGGAGCATGACGAGCCGGTGCAGGCTGCGGATATCCATTTCGGCCAGCGGTGCCGAACGGCGACCGATGTCCCGCACATAGCGGATCGCCTCGTAATGGTCGATCGCCTCCAGATGATCGCGCAGCGGCTTGCCGGCAACCGTGATCCCCTGCTCGATGATCAGGGTCGTCTCGACGGCAGTGAGCGTGTTCCCCTCGATCGCATTCGAAGTATAGGTCAACTCGATGTCGTAGGAGCGGTCGAGATTATCCAAGGCATGGGGTGCGAGCCCATGCAGCCGCTTGAATTCGGCGGATTTATCGGCAACGCGTCGAGTCAAATCGTCCATACTTCGTTCTAGCATGATTGCCGAGGACGGTATATTCCGCCCTTTCTATCCCTCCGTCCCATCCCCTGCGATCAGCCGGTATCCAATCCCCATCTCGGTGCGGATGATCTCGGCCTCGCCGATGCGGTCGCCCAGTTTCTGCCGCAGTGCACGGACATAGACGCGCAGATATTGCACGTCGTCGACCTTGTCGTCGCCCCAGACTTTGCGCAGCAGGAAGTCGTGGGTCAGGATCTTGCCGGCGTGTTCGGTCAGCAGGCGCAATATGTCGTATTCGGTCGGCGACAGCTTGATCTCGTGATCGCCCCTTGTGACGCGGCGGTTGACCAGGTCGATGGTCAGGTCGCCGGCCTTCAGCACCGGCTGGGTGCCCTGGGCCTGATAGCGGTGGCGGAGCGCGACCCGGATGCGGGTCACCAGCTCGGCCATGCCGAACGGCTTGGTGATGTAATCGTCGGCGCCAAGCTCCAGCGCCTTCACCTTGCCGGCCTCGACATCGCGCACCGACAGCACGATGATCGGCAAGGCGGAGGTCTTGCGCACCGCCCCGATCACTTCGATGCCGCTCATGTCGGGCAGGCCGAGATCGAGGATGACGAGGTCGAATTCCTCCTGGTCGATCCGCTTCAGAGCGGCGGCGGCGGTGCCGGCCTCGGCGATCTCGAATTTCTGCGGGACGAGTGTCGTCTTCAACAACCGGCGGATTTGCGGCTCGTCGTCGACGACGAGGATCTTGGGCGGATTAGCCGACATGGGCTTCTACTCTGGATACGGACTCTGAAACCGGCTCGGCCTTGGCCAGCCGGATTGTGAAGATCGCGCCGGACCGGTCCTGCCGGTTGGCGGCGGCGATGCTGCCGCCCTTCGCGGTGATGAAACCGCGGCAGATCGGCAGGCCGAGGCCGGTGCCGGCACGGGTCCGGTCCTCAGCCTGAAGGCGGGTGAACTTGTTGAAGATCGCCTCCAGCGACGCTTCCGGGATGCCTGCGCCCTCGTCGATCACCTCGATCACAACCCAAGGGCCATCGGCTTCGCCGTCCACATGCCCGGCGATGCGGATGGTGGTGCCCCGGGGCGTGTATTTGGCGGCATTGTCGATCAGGTTGAAGATCACCTGCTCCAGCAGCACCATGTCCGCCATCACCATCGGCAGGTCGGGACCGAGGTCGATCTTCGTGTGATGATGGACAAGCAACGGCCGCGCCCGATCGATGGCGACCCCGACGGCATCGCCGGCATCGACCGGCTCCAGCTTCACCGTCAGCCCACCCGACTCCAGCCGTGTCATGTCGAGCAGGTTGCCGACGAAGCGATTGAGCCGTTCAGCCTCGTCCTGGGCCGAGGCGATCAGCTCCGCCCGCGTCGC
>CAZNNJ010000410.1:0-5483 GCA_964574305.1 uncultured Rhodospirillales bacterium
GAAAGCTGCCGGCGCCGCCAGGCGAGATAGAGCGGCAAGGTCAGGGCCAGGTTGATCGCCACACGGAACGCGGTCCAGGAATTGGCACTGGCGCCGAGGCTGATCTCGCCATGCTGTCCCTGTACCAGCGGAACGTCCACGTGCAAATAGTTGAGCCCGGCAATCAGGCCGATGACGACCAGGCCGATCAGCGGCCAGAGCGGCTGTATCCGCTGGCGCGTGGCAACCGCCGCAACGATCCCGCCGAGCAGCAGCGGGACCGCATAGACATGGAAGACATTCACCGCCGCCGCCAGTGAGACGAGCCAGCCGGGAGCAATCTCGCCCGGCTGCGGGCCGACGGTTTTGACGATCGCGATGACCAGAAGGATGCTGGCAAGGTCGATCGCGGCCAGCAGCAGTGCCGGGCCGAACAGGAAGACGGCCAAGGGCGCACGCGCGCTCGACGCCCTAAGCTCGGGCCGGTCGATGATCGCCTGGGGGAGGTCGTCGGCCCGCCCGATCCGCTCCAGCGCGTTCGCGCGCGGCTCGGGATGGCCGGCAGCCTTCGCCTCGGCCTCGAGATCGTCGAAATGATCGGCCAGCTCGGCCATGTAGCGCCGGACATGGCGTGACGACACGCCGGCGGTCAACAGGCGTTCGCGCAGACGTTCAAACGGAAAAACCATGTTCAGCTCCCTTGAGTACGGTCGAAATCGCTGTGGTGATCCGGCTCCAATCGGCCTTGACGGCGGCAAAGCGCTGGGCGCCGATTTCCGTCGCCAGGTAATAGACCCGGCTGCGGCCGTTGACCGTCTTGCGCCGGGCGGTCAGCGCCCCGTCGCGCTCCAGCGCATGCAGCACCGGATAGATCACCCCTTCGCCCAGCGTGATCGCCGCGCCGGTCCGTTCCTGCACCGCCTGCACAAGCTCATAGCCGTACATCTCAGTGTCCTGGAGCAGGCTCAGCAGCAGCAGCTCAGGCACCCCGCTCATGAAGCTCGGATTGGTCTCCCGCGACGGCACGCTCACCTCCATACCTTGAAGTTCGAGGCATATATACCTTGTGATTCGAGGTATGGGAAGGCCATTTTGTAGGATGGGTTTCGCTGCGCTCTATCCATCCTCCGTTCGTCCGTGCAGATCGCAGGAACCGTCCTGGGTCAACGTGTCAGCAGGCAAGGGTGCCGGGGACGCGCCCGGCAAGATGGATCTTTCCCAGATGATACGCAGCCTCTGTTTCGTGCACGTGATGCTTGCACTTGCGATGATCGGGGTAGGGGACATGGCCGGCACGGTGCTGGACAGCAGCGCGCCGGATCCGGTGTGGAGCGACCGGCTCTGGCTCGCAGTGCTGGCTTTCGGAGCCCTCACGGCCGCCAGCCTGACGACCGCCTTTATCCTGACAAAGGCCGGCTTCCACCGGTTTGCCGGCCGGCACTGAAGATCAGCCGTTTGCGTGCGAGCCGGAGGCCGTCCTTGCCGTCGGGCAAGAACCCGGCGCGTTCGAGCAGGCGCCAGGAGGCCTCGTTTTCCGGCCGGCACTCGGCAAAAATCCGCCTCTCCGGATAGGCGGTGCGCAGGATTTCTATGATCGCCGCCACGGCCTCGGATGCAAATCCGCGCCCATGCGTCTTCGGCGTGAACCAATAGCCGATCTCGATCTCGTCAGATCCACGCAGGTGTGTGCCGACTACACCGATCATCTCGGCATTCCCTTGCGGCCAGACACCCCAGAAGCAATCCCGGCCATCGCCTTGACCGACGATCAGCGCTTCCGCGGCGGCGCGGGTGAACGGGGAGGATAGAAAATCAACCGCGTCGGTGATCGCTGGATCGTCGGTCAGGCGTTGGAACTGCTCCACATCCTCCACACGGCATGGGCGCAGCCAGAGGCGAGCCCGCTCTATCCTGGGCGAACTCAAAAGCTGCATCCGGCCCGATCCGTTTCAGCCTCCAGCCTCGACCGCCAGTGCCCGTGCCACCGCCGGCCGCTCCGCCATGCGGTTGCGGTGGTCGATGATCCGCGGGACCAGCTTCGGGTCGACGCCGTCTTCCTCGAGCCAGCCGGCGACGGTGAAGAGGTAGGGGTCGCAGATCGTATAGGTCTCGCCCATCACCCAGGGGCCCTTGAACAGGGTGCTCTCGATCAGTTCGAAGCAGGCGCCGACGGCGCGGGGCGCGGCACGGCGCATGTCGGCGAACGACGATTCCTCGTCGGCCCAGCGAGAGCCACGATATTTGTGCGCGTGCGCGACATGCAGCGTGGCGCAGATATAGGCGTTGAAGGCCTGGACTTCGGCGAAGGCGAACGGGTCGTCGAAGGGTGCCAGCCCGGCCGCCGGATGGGTCTGGGCAATGAAGGCCAGGATCGCCGGCGTTTCGGTCAGCACGCCGCACGGCGTCTCCAGCGCCGGCACACGCGCCTTGGGGTTGATCCCGGTATAATCCGGCCTGCCCTGCTGATTGGCGCCGAGGTCGAGGCGAACGGTTTCGTATTCCGCCCCGGCCTCCTCGAGCGCGATATGGGAGGCCAGCGCGCAGCTTTTCGGAGCGTAGTAGAATTTGAGCATCGGTGCTTCCTTGGTTAGCGTCCCAGCCAAGCCTTGGCGAAGTCGCCGAGCTCGTTGCGGTTGAGGTCGGAGATCGCCCAGTAGTCCTGGCCGCCCTCCGACCAGCGCACGACATTATAGCCGCTCGGCGTCGCATGCCCGGCTGGCAGGCTGTCAGGGTGGGCGCCGCCATTCCTGGCGCGGGTGACGAACAGGTCGATCATGTGCAGCCTGCGGCCATAGACGATCACCGCCGCCTCCCGCCCGTCGATATAGTCCAGCCGGCCGCCGACCAGGTCGAAGCCCTGGTCGGACAGCTCCTTCACCGGCGGGGCGAAGTCGATCTTGCCATCGAACCAGGGTTTCACCTGGTGCTGGTCGCTGACCTGCACGTCGGTGAGGTGGCCGGGCTGCAGCGCGCGGACATGGGCGGTGACGATGCTGTCGGCGAGCAGGTCGTCGGCGTTGCGGGTGTCGATCAGGATCGCCAGGCTGGCGGCCAATGCGGCGCCGACGGCGAAGCCGGCGCCGGCGGGGCCGAGCCAGCGGCGGTGGAAGGGCAGCACCTTTGCCTGCGGGGGGATTTCACCCCCACCCAACCCTCCCCCATCGAGGGGGAGGGCTTTCAAGAGATTGGTGCGAAGGTCGGCCGGAGCCGTGTACCGCGTCGCTTGGGTGCGGATGGCGGCGCTCAGCGCCTTGAGCCTCGCATATTCGGCGCTGCAGCCGGGGCAGGCGGCCAAATGGGCGTCGAAACGGAGTTGCGTCACCGCATCCAGCTCGCCGTCCAGCGCGGCATGAATCAAGGCCTGGGCCTCAGCGTGGTCGATCTCTTGCATCATTGTTCATTCTCCCGGATCAGCGCCCGCTGCAGCAGCAGGCGCGCCCGCGACAGGCGGGACATGACCGTGCCGATCGGCACGCCGGTCACCGCCGCGATTTCCTTGTAGGACAGTTCCTCCATCTCCCTCAGCACCAGGCATTCGCGGAATTCGGCGGGCAGGGCGGCGATCAGCCGGTCGAGCTGCTGGCGGTCGCCGACGCGGATCAGCGCCGCCTCGGGGTCGTCGCCCTCGGCCGGAATGTTCTCGAACGGATCGCCGTCCCCAGCCGGCGGCGGCGCGATCTGCGCCGGCCGGTTGGCCCGCATCCAGTCGATCGCGGTGTTGCGCACGATGGTGAGCAGCCAGGACTTGCCGCTGCCGCCGCGGAACGAGCCGAAGAAGCGCAGCGCGCGCAGCATCGCCTCCTGCACCACGTCGGCGGCGTCGGCGGGATCGCGGGTCAGCCAGCGCGCAAGGTTATAGGCGGCGTCGAGATGGGGCAGGGCCATCTCGGCGAAGCGCGCCGTGTCGGTGTTGGGTCCCAATTCCTGAAGGCTCCAGGCTGCGTCATCCGCAATCATACCGGCAGAGACGCGATTTTATTCCCAGCAAAGATTTTGGGAATTTTTGTGACGGAACGCTGGTCCAGCCCGACGACAGATCATCGTTGGGAGAGTTTGACATGGATACGACTATCGGACGCCGCGGCCTTCTGGGCTGCATGGCGCTGGCCGGGGCGGGCGTCGTCTGGACCGTCACCGGCGGCGTGCCCCGCCTTCTGGGCCAAGCCGAGGCGGCGAGCGCCGACCGGCTGCATTTCGTCCAGATCAGCGACAGCCATATCGGCTTCGATAAAGACCCGAACCACGACGCCACCGCCACCTTCCAGGCGGCGATCGACCAGATCAAGGCGATGAAGAGCCGGCCGACCTTCCTGATCCACACCGGCGACATCACCCACCTGTCGAAGGCCGAGCAGTTCGACACCGCGGTCCAGGTCGCGGGCGGCGCCGGCATGCCGGTGCACTACATCCCGGGCGAGCACGACTGGGGCGGCGATGACGGCGCGCTCTATCTCGACCGCTTCGGCAAGGGCACCAAGGGGCAGGGCTGGTATTCGTTCGACCAGGAGGGCGTGCATTTCGTCGCTCTCATCAATGTCGCCGGCTTCAAGGCGGGCGGCTTCGGCACGCTGGGCGCCGATCAGCTCGCCTGGCTGAAGGACGACCTGGCCGGCAAGTCGGCGTCGACCCCGATCGTCGTGATGGCGCATATTCCGCTATGGACCATCGACGAGGGCTGGGGCTGGAAGACCGACGACGGCGACCAGGCGCTGGCGCTGCTGAAGCGTTTCGGCTCGGTGACGGTCATGAACGGCCATATCCATCAGGTGATCCAGAAGGTCGAGGGCCATGTCGCCTTCCACACCGCGGATTCGACCGCCTTCCCGCAGCCCGCGCCCGGCACCGCGCCGTCGCCCGGCCCGATGAAGACCGTCGCGGCCGACCGGCTGCGGGCCATGCTCGGCATCACCGACGTGGTGGTGAAGCGCGGCCAGGGGCCGCTGATGCTGGCCGACCATACGCTGGCGGAGGGGTAAGCGATGTTTGCCTCATCTTTCGTCATTGCGAGGAGCGGAGCGACGCGGCAATCCAGCGCCATTTGCCGAACTATCGGTGCGCGTGGCTCTGGATTGCTTCGCTTCGCTCGCAATGACGGTTTAAGGGCGACGATATTGGCGTCGGTTCTATTCGCCACGCCCGCCTTTGCCGCCGAGCCCCAGACGGTGATCATCGACAATTTCAGCTTCAAGCCGAACGTCGTCACCGTGAAGCCCGGCACGCATGTCGTCTTCAAGAACCAGGACGACCTGCCGCACAGCGTGGTCATCCCGGACATGCAGGTGAAGTCGCCGCTGATGGATACCGACGGCAGCTACGAGGCCGATTTCGAGAAGCCCGGCGAATATAAATACTTCTGCGGCATCCATCCGATGATGACGGGGAAGGTCATCGTGGCGGAATAACCGGACCTCAATTCGCCGTCTGGAAGCTGACGTCGAACTGGGAGTCGGCCGGGGCGCCGGACTGGTCGTAGCAGGCGACGCTGATCGCGTTGGTCGTCCAGC
>CAZNNJ010000411.1:0-1131 GCA_964574305.1 uncultured Rhodospirillales bacterium
GGTTTTGTGGGCAGAGGTGGGGCTCGCCAAACTTCGCGCGGGAAAAGAAGGGCTGCCCGGACGGGCTAACCCTGGGGAATTTCCTCTCGGCCAGGAAGACGGGCCATGATTTCCGGGACAAGCCGAACGTCCTGCTGCAGGTCATGCCGTGGCCCTATTTCCGCAGCATGACGACGTCCGACCTGACGGCGATCTACGAATATCTGCGGGCCGTTCCGTCGAACAGGACGCCGAAATGTCCTTGAAGGGGCTCGCCTTCAGCTCGCCTTCGGCTGTGTCAGCGCCCGCTCCAAAACTTCGGCGGCTTGCAGCAACGCTCCAGCGAGTTCACGAGCGTTCTGTGCGGTCATTCCCGCCTGGAGCGCCTGCCCGCCTCGTCTCAATTCCTCATGGGAATTGGCGACCTTCAGTTGAAGAGCGAGCAGCATATCGGCGGCAACCGCGAGAGAGAATCCTGCAAGACGGGGAAGCTTGAGATTGCCGTTTTCGTCCAGTGCCCACTGTTGGTCCATCCGAGGCGTACTCCATAAGGATTAAGCCTAGGATAGTATATCACCGAGGGAAGGAAAAGAGCCTGGCCAACAGGCAGCACCGGCGCTCCGCCGACGGCAGCGGAGCGCCCGACGTGACCGCGGCTCAGCCGGGCTTGCGGAATTTATAGATGAACTGATCGGTGTGGCCCTGGACCGACGGGTCGAAGACTTTCTTCGTGTGGTCGTCCGCCGGATTGGCCAGCAGCGGGCTTTCGCCGACGAACTGGAAGCCTGCCGCTGTCACCTGCGCCTTCACGGTCGCGGGATCGATGCGGTGAAGCGTATCGGTGTCGCGCAGCCCGCTGCCGGCCTGGGCGACATGATCGACGACGAGATAGGTTCCACCCGGCTTCAGCGCGGCGAAGACAGCCTTGTTCAGCACCATCGGATCGGTCGGACCCATGAACTTGTCAGGATAGTCATGATAGTTCTGGGCGGTGAAGACGAGGTCCACCTTCTCAGGCGCCGCAAGCCCGGCGGCGGGCTGCTCGAGGATGCTGACATTCGCGTACTTGGCGGCCACGTCGCGATAGGGTTTGACCTCATCGCCATCCACCTTTAACTATTCGGCCGGCCAGTGGGGATAGAACTTGCCGCC
>CAZNNJ010000411.1:1141-5440 GCA_964574305.1 uncultured Rhodospirillales bacterium
GGAAACTGGCCGGCCGAAACCCCTGATGCCCGAGACCGGGCTGGGCCAGTGGTCGCGGCCCGGATGGGGGTCCACAACCTTGGCGCCCGGCGTTACGCAGGCAAAGGCCAGGATCTCAGGCCCATGACGCACCGCATCCACCCTGGCCTGTTCGGCCCGGGCCGGGTCTTTCGCCGCCGCGGCGATATTGGCGGGCAGCGGATCGGCCAGGGCGGCGAGGCTGCACGAGGCGGCAAGCAGCGCGACGGCGGCGAATTTTTGCGTGATCATATTCAGATTTCTCCCAGTTCGCGGACATAGTTCTTGGCGCCGCGCACAGCCACGCGCCGCGGCTGCCGACTATGGGCCAAGCCCCGGCGAAACGAACGGCCCTTCGGCGAACGCACGACCGTCATCGACGAACTGCGGGAACTGTCCCCGCGGCCGGTCAAAAATGGACAATGGCCGAACCGCCGGTTTTCACCGCTTCTATCGCAAGGAGCTGACATAAAAGGCGGATATTCATGACGGCCACCGACGCGGCAGTAATGGATTTTGCACCGGCGATGCCGGTCGTGCGCGTACGGCATGTCGCGGCGGTCACGATGGGCAATGCGCTCGAATTCTACGATTTCCTGACCTACGCGTTCTTCGCGGCGCAGATCGGCCGAACATTTTTCCCGTCGGCCGACCCATCGACCAGCCTGCTCTCCGCGCTGGCGACCTTCGGCGCCGGCTTCCTGATGCGGCCTGTGGGGGCACTGGTGATCGGCCGCATCGGCGACCGGGTGGGCCGCAAGCCGGCCATGCTGCTGACCTTCATGCTGATGGGAGTGGCGATGATCGGGCTGGCGCTGACGCCGTCTCACCGCGCGATCGGCATCGCCGCGCCGATACTGGCGATCCTCTTCCGGCTGATCCAGGGTTTCGCGCTGGGCGGGGAGATCGGCCCCAACACCGCCTATCTGGTCGAAGCCGCGCCATCCCACCGGCGCGGCCTCTATGTCTCGATGCAGTATATGAGCCAGGATATGTCGATCCTCGTCTCAGGGCTGATCGGTTTCGTGCTCGCCACCTACCTGTCCGACCGGCAGCTCGACGATTGGGGATGGCGGGTGGCATTCCTGCTGGGCGCCACGATCGTGCCGTTCGGGCTGGTCTTGCGCCGCCAGCTGGCCGAGACGCTCCACAGTCCGGCCCAGCAAGCCCAGACCGTCGCGGCTTCGGCGCCGCGGCTGCGGATGCTTGCCCTGCTGGCCATCGTGCTGCTCGCCGGCGGCACGGTCGCCAGCTATCTCCAGGACTATCTGACGACCTACGCAACCTCGACCCTGCGGATGTCTACTCGCATCGGTTTCCTGTCCACCATCGCGGTCGGGGTATTCGGAATGGTGTGCGATCCGATCGGCGGCTGGCTGTCGAACCGGTTCGGCCGCAAGCCGGTGATGCTGGTCCCGTGGCTCGTCCTGCTGGTCGTGACCGTTCCGGGCTTCTGGCTGACGGCGCACTATCGCACGACCGGCGCCCTGATCGCGCTGACCGCCGCGATCACGATTTGCGCCTGCATCAGCGAGGCATCGATGCTGGTCTCGATCACCGAGAGCCTGCCGGCGAAGATTCGCTGCGGCACGCTGGGCCTGATCTATGCCTTCGCGATCTCGGTGTTCGGCGGGTCGGCCCAATTCTTGGTCGCCTGGCTGACCGACCTTACCGGCAGCCCCCTGGCGCCCGCCTGGTACCTGACCGGGGCCGTCGCCATCACGCTGTTCGCCCAGTCTCAAATGCCGGAATCGGCGCCGCGGAAGCTCGAGGGCGCTAAAGCCCGTCCAGCGCGATGAACTCGGCCTCGCAGGCGCCGTCGCGCAGCGCCTTCGCGGCTTGGTATTCAGGCGAGGCGTAGAATTCCTTGGCAAGCGCCGGTTGGGGAACTCGACCAAAGCCAGGCGGCGGGTTTCCTCCGGCCCTTCCAGGGTCGCGCTCTCGCCGCCGCGGGCGATGAAGCGGCCCTGATATTTCGCCAAGGCCGCCGGAGTCAGCGCCATATATTGGCGGTAACGGTCCCAGTCGGTGACGTGCACGCGGATGAGCAGATAGGCGGTCATGGCGAGCTGTCCTGCAGCTGAACCGCGGATCCCAAGTTCCCGGCCGTTCCCGGCGCGATCACCAGATAGCGGCGGCGTGCCTCCGCCGGCTCCTGGACAATCTGGCGAATGGGTCCGACAGCGTTCACGATCGCCGATCCGGCGGGATTTGTCATGAAGCTCGCCAACGGCTCGAGCGGGCCGCCCCCGCCGGGCTGATCGGAAAGCGCGAGCATATAGGGATGCTTCGGCTCGAGGCCCGTCACCGAGGCCTCAAGCACCTGGAGCAGCCCCTGGTCGAACAGGGCCACGCTGGTCGGCGGCTGGACGCCGGCCTGCTTGCCGCCGGCGGGAACCATCGTGAAATGCGCCGCCTGCCCGGCGACGCCCAGCGGCTGCAGCCCATCGGTGCCTGCGCCCTCGGGCACGGCGTCCGGCACATAGGCGATGGCCTGCGGTGCCTGCCCGATCGGCACGGAGCCGACCACTTTGTTGGTCATCGTATCGATGGCGACCATAAGGTCGTCATTCTCCAGCCCGACATAGACCCGCGATCCGTCCCCCGACGGCCAAATGCCGTGCGGCAGCTTGCCGACTGGTATGGTCGCGACCTTCGCGAAACTGTCGGTGCGGAACACCTGCACCTCGTTCAGGCCGCCGATCGTGACATAGGCGAACTGCCCTTTTGCATTGCGGACGATATTGACGTGATTGGTGATCGGGCCGGTATCCAAGGTCTTGAGCACGGTGAAAGGCGGCCTGGCGTCGAAAACCTGGGTCTTGCCGATGTCCTTGAGCGTGAACCAGACCTGCGTGCCGTCGGGCGTGGCGGCGATATTCGGGCAGAACGGGCTCGCCTGCGTAACCTTGCCGGCGATCTTGTGGTCGGCGACGGTGACCACGTCGACCTCCGGATTGAAGGACGAGCAGATATAGCCATAGGTCCCGTCGGGCGAGAATATCTGCATGCCCGGGCCGTTGGGCGTGACGATCCTGGTCTTTTCCGCGTAGGTCGCGGCATCCAGCACATCGACATAATTCTCGCCGCGGACGGTCACCCAGACCTCCTTGCCGTCGGGCGTGAAGAATGCCTCGTGCGGCGACCGGCCGACATAGGCGGCATGCTTGACCGCGTTCGTCGCGGTATCGATGAAGGTAACGGAGTTCGACCCGATCGACACGACGGCGAGCGTGCGATGGTCGGGCGAGAACCCCATGCCGTGGACCAGCACCTGGCCCCGGTAAAGCGGGCTGAAATTGGTCGGCGCAGGCTCGCCCAGCCGGATGACGCCGAGCAGCCTGCTGTCGACCGGATCGATCACCGACACGGTGTTGGAGAACTGCTCCGCGGCATAGACGCGGTCGCGGTGGCTGATCGGGATGTCCGGCGTCGAGGCTGCCCCTGGCGCCTGCCCGGCCCATGCGCCGGTTGACGCGGACAGGATGGCGCCGCCGAGCAGTGTTGCGGCGAAGATCGCGCGGATCATCCTATGGCCCTTTCGGCGTGTTCATCGTCGGCACGGCGAGCCGCATCGCCGCGATCTCCTGCTGCTGCTCGACGACGATTTCTTGGGCGATCCGGCGAAGCTGCTCGTTTTGGCCGTAGCGCAACTCAGCCACCGCCATGTCGATGGCACCCTGGTGATGCGGGATCATCATGGCGGCGAAATCGGTATCCACGTCACCGGACGGATGGATGTCCATGCCGGCCATCATCTTGTCCATCGCCGCCTGATTTTCGTTCAGGAAGTGCGCTTCGGACGCGGCAGGTTGGGATGGCGCAGCGGCCGTGGCGCAGGCCAGGCAGACCAACGCCGCAGTGGCGAGAAAATGCGGTTTCGATGCAAGCGGGCTCACAGGGCGTCTCCGACGGGAAGCGGCAATAACCGCCTATGCCGAAACGACAATAAGAGCCTCAACCAGCGAGAGATATGCTGACCTTGCTCAGGCTATGCAGGAACGCCCCTTACCGCGCCTCGAACGGGTCGCTGACCAGGATCGTGTCGTCACGCTCCGGGCTGGTCGACAGCAGCGTGACCGGGCGCTCGATCAACTCCTCGATGCGGCGGACATATTTGATCGCTGTGGCCGGCAGGTCGGCCCAAGAGCGGGCGCCCTTGGTGCTTTCCGACCAGCCTTCCAGGGTCTCATAGATCGGCTCGCACCGCGCCTGGGCTTCCCCGCCGAGAGTCAGGTCTTCGATGCTTCCGCCTTTCCGCATTTAGCCTGCGCATCTTTT
>CAZNNJ010000412.1:0-5434 GCA_964574305.1 uncultured Rhodospirillales bacterium
CCGAAGCGCCGCTAACCAAAAGAGCATGGCTGCGCGCGAGTCAGTCCTTGACCCGGCCCAGTAATTCGTCCCGCCCTACGCGATGCAGCATCTCAGTCCGCACCCGGTCGATGACAGCGAAGGCGACCTCAGCTCCGTCCTGCGTCGGATCGATATGAACACGTGTTTCCAAGCCCCGCCAACAGAACCAGTGGTCTTCCCGAGCCGCCCCAATCGAGAACCTCCAGCTTGATGTTGTTTTCTACCGCGATGAATTGTGCGCGATGCGGCGACGCGTCGAGCCATGCCGTCTCTTTTGTGGCGCGCCTGAAATCGAGGGGCATCGGCCGGCCTTGCGTCCAAGTCCCGCTGATGGATGCCCCGTCGGCGCTGAGTTTGCCATCGTAACTGCCTCGCACCGCGTCAATCGCAAACCGGATGTTGGCGCCGTCCAACGAAAATGAGGTCGCCGGCGTGCCGGCGCCCCGGTCCGGGCTCTGATCGATGCTCAGCATCGTGGCCCTCCACGGGCCGCTATCACTCTTGGCGATTTGCAGGAGAATCCGAATCTCCTGATCGCCCGCTTTTAGAGTGCCCTGCCAGTCGCCGGAAATGTCCTGTGCGCAGGCAAGCAATGCCGGGAATGCGGTGAGTGCCATGAAGCGGTGGAATGATCTCATAGTCTGTGATCTCCTTTGCGGAGGTAGCCATTCCAGATCAATGCCGCCTTAAACCAAATTCCAACTGCTTCGACGAATATCACCCGCGACCCCACCGGTCGCTGTCAGATTCTCCGCCTTGGCCGCAACCTCGTCCTCGTCCCGTCCCGGCCTGACGCCCTGATCTTTCGGATCGCGAAAGGTGACAGACGGGCCCGGCGACCTGCCCCGCCCAAGCGAGGGCAGGCGAAAGCCCGCACGTGCGATCATGTTCTCGGTCACGGTCATTTGGCCTGGCCGCCGGCGAAGTACAGGACTGATTCCCGGTCCCCGGCCTTCACGCGCACGTCGTCGCCAGTAATGGCGGCTATCACGAGGCCGTTCGGCAAGACGGAGCCGACACGCACCATCAGGCGGCGGCCGTCGGCGAGAACCAGGACGGCGCGCAGGGCGCTGCCGCTGCCAGCGATCTCTTCCACCGATGGCAGGTCCCCGCCATTGACGGCCAGGGCCGGATCGGCGGAAGAGCCTGCTCTGGGACAGATGTCGGACGGCCCGAATCCCGTCTCGCAGAGCTTTTTGAGCGCGAGCGCCTGCTCGGTCAGCTGACTGTAGCGGTAGGTTTGGAGCTGGCTGTTCGCCATCGCCGCCTGAAAATCCGGACTCAACGGCGCGAGCTCGGGGGGCGACGGCGGATGCTGCAGCAGTGCCGGTGCACCTTGCGTGGCCGGCTGATCCGTCGGTTGGACGGTTTGACCTTGGGCGCAGCCGGCGATGAGCAATCCGACCGTCGCGATCCTGCTAATTGCTTGCATAAAGGCTTCCCGTGAGCTGCCAACGATTGTCGGTAGGGGTAAAGACGATGCTTTCGATGCTGATCGCGCCGAGGCGCGCGATGGCGCTCGCCCAGACGATCGCGGGCGCACGGGTCTGGTAGGACCAGCTGAAAAGCCTCCAGGCTTGGTTTGGCTGGGCAGTCGCTGCCTCCCCGGGAAGCAGCTTCTTCGGGGCGTCGAGCGCAAACGAGCCGTCGAGGCGCTGCGAGACATCGAGCCCGATCACCCGATAGCGCTCGGGCGGCGCAAAGAGCGCAGCCGCCGAGACACGCGGTAAAGTCGAAAGCGGGATGGCGAGAACAGCAGCGCGACCGTCGTCTGAGACATGGGCCTGGGGAAGCAGCATGCGGATCATGGCGATCTGGCCGCTTGGCATGCGCGTGAAGTCGATGGCGACGCTGTCTCCGCCCAGGCAGCTGTATTTGGCCGGGATCCAGCCGGGAACGGCGTTGTATCGTTGTGCGCTTCTCAGCGCAGAGAGGCAGCTGTCGATTGCAAATGCCGCCGGGGTCCAGATTGCCGCCACCGGCTTCGGCGCCTGAAACGTAACCACCGGCTCGGGCGGGCGCGCGCCGATGAAGTGCATGGCGGCGATCCCGAGGGCGGTGACCATGCCGGTCACAAGGCCGACAGCAGCCCGAATGCGGAGCCGGTTCGCTAGAAACCAGAGCGGCACCAGCCGGGGCGCGCCATTCCGTATCAGCAGCGATCGCGGATCGACCGTCTTCGCATCGGCAATAGCCCACTCCGCGGGCAAAAACTTCCGCCGCCAGCTGGTCGGGCTTTGGGCAATGAGCGTTTCGATCCGCGCCTTGGCCCGCTCGGCGGTCGCGACGATCATATCGCCGTCGGGGAGAAAGCCTTTTCGATCGATTGCGAGAACCAGCCAGCGGTCGTCATCGAGCGGAAAGGCCGCCAAGGTTGCCGTGCCAGCCGACAGCGCGACACTTGCGATGCCGCTACGCGGCCGGTGAAACCACGCTGCGGCGCCGCTCGGCGAGTTCGCAAGCTTCGCTAGTCCGAACTGGTTGTAGGTTCGGTGAAGCACGATGTAGTTGGCGCCTTCCGCAGTTGCCGCCGCTTTGGCCTCCGTCTCCAACGTCGCCCGCGACGTAGCCGACGTCCAACGCAGTCCGAAGACGTAAGCGCGGCCGGCTACGACCAGGATTTCGGCAGGGAAGTCTGGAGCGCCCTGCAAGACGGGATCCATTGTCACTGACCCTGGAAGTCGTGCTCGCTGAACAGGTCAGCGGTTGGCGAGGGTGCATTCACCGCCTGAGCCGGCGGCCCCTTCAGGATCACCGCGCGGAGGATCAGGAGTAGGCGTGTGCGAACCAGTTCGGCTTTCTGCTCGCCATCGATCCAGTTGGTGATCCAGCCAAGCCCGCTTTGCGTCCGGCTTGCCGTGTACTGGTCGTAGCCAAGCGAGGCGACTTGCTCCCCTGAGCCGATAACGACATTGATCGAGAAGTTCCGCTCAGTGGTGGTCAGCAGGTCAAGCGACGCGCCCTCGCCGACCGATTGCTGAGTCTCGCTCGAGATCGCCGAGTTCTCGACGCTGGCGATCAACGAAATGTCGGACGTACCGACGATGCGGGGCAGGATTTGTAGTGAGAATCCGGTCGGGATGGTGGACGCCTGGGCCGCGGTCGTCGCGGCGCCGGCCTGGGCGACAGTGCTGAACTGGACCGACCGGATGATGTCGGTATTGGTCACCAGCTTCAGCGACGACGGCACACCGTTCTGGGTGATGATCGAACCGGTCTGGACATCCGCGAGCCGATTGTTGGCCGCCAACGCCTTGATCACGGCGCTGGTCCCGTTCCACTCGTTGGTCGGCTTCGAGACTGCGAAGCTCGCCGTGCCGATCGTGCCGCTGAAGGCCGGGACCACGTCAGCCAGTCCGTAGGTGAAGCCGGTCTTGGCGTCGGTATAGAGCGCGTTCAGCGACATGCCGAAATCGTCGCTGCGATCGGTATTGATATAGATCGCGGTGATCTCGACCGCGATGCGCGCCGACAGGTTTTTGTTGAGGGCTTCGAAGTAGGACGACACGCGCCGCATGGTCGACGGCGAGGCCACGACCGTGACGGCGCCGGCGGCGCGCTGGGTGACGAAATGCCCGGGAGCCGGTACGAGCGCCGCCAGGGTGCTGTCGATCTCCTTCCAGACATCGAGATCGATCTTGGTGCTGGTTTGCTGGCTCGAACTGTCGTCGCCGCTGCCACTGCTACCTCCAGAACCGCCGTTCGAGCCGCTGCTGCCTGATGAGCCGCCACCGGCGGAACTCGCCTGGGCCGGGCTCGGCGTGGCGCCGGATACTTCGGAGGTGATCTGCTTGATGGATGGATCGGCGCGGACCTCGAAGACCTGCGTGACCATGCGGTCGATCGTGACCACACCGTTGCGGTAGGACCAGTCGCAATCGAACCTTTGCGCCAGGTCATCAAGAATGGTCTCCAGCGGCATATCGCGGAAGTCCGGCACGAATTCGCCGTCATCTCCGATCAGGAGGGGCGCGTTGCCGCTGGAGGAATTGGCATCCGGAAGAGGCAGCCCGGGCGCGGCATTGGCGTGGGCGAGGAGGGCCGCGGCCGCCGCATTGGGCGCGGCCGTGCCGGATGCCGACATGCTGGGGGCGCTACCTTCAACCCGGATTGGAAGATGATTGGCGTTCTGGCTAAGGGTCTCGGCGAAAGCGGGTAGGCTTACCGGGCTCGATCGCCGGATCGTCAGCCTGAGAGCGGCGACCGACGCAGGCAGCGCGTCGCCGTGGCTCGAGCGTATCACCCTGCTCCCGAAATACGGCGCGGCGGCGAACGAGACGAGATCCTTATTGGCCGCCGCAGGACGAACATCCTTGAAGGTGTCAGCCTTCCGGGCGATCTCGTGTTCTTCCTTCGCGGTGTCGAGCAGCGTGCATCCGCCGAGGACGATCGCGATCGCTGCGGCGGACGCTGTGCGGAAAAGATTGGTGGCGTTCATTTCGCGTCCACCTCGGTGACCAGGATCACATGATTGCCCGTCACCTCGATGCGCGGGCGCGAGGGCGACTGACCGAAGCCGTCAGCCAAAGTCTTGAGAGCTTCCTCGATCGACCCCGTGATCGTGCCAGGCACATCGACCGCCCAATCCGCGTCGGTGAGGTAATGCGGCGCGGGCCAACCCTTCTGCTGGGCCCAAGCCCTGAGCGTGTTTCTGAGTGAGCCTTGAATGCGCCATGTTGCAGATTCAGCGGCCGCGTCGGGTGTACCCACAGAAATCGGGCGAGGCGCGAGAGGGGTTGCTGCAGTCGCTTGTGCGTCCGCGATGGGTGCGGTCAGCCCGCCCGCCAGTAGCAGCACAATTGCCAGGTATTGCATCGATCAGGCCCCGCTCGCGAATTGCTGTGGTCACGAAACGGGACAGATAAAAGAGACCGGAATTAGCCTGGCGCAACAGCTAAAACAGGCCGTCGTAGAGGATCGTACAATTAGAAAGAGACGACGATTCTGCGTTTCATCTCCCTGGGATAGTTCCGCTGTATCGGCGGGTCAGCTAGGTTGAGCGGACCATCAAGATGGCACGCGTAATGACCCTTCCGGACACCCCCGATACAAAGCAGACGGTCCTCGAAGCCGAACCGGTCGACGTCGGCGGCATATGGCGTGTCCGGGTTCGATTTGCCGATGGGAATACCAAGACGTTCGAGCGCCCCATCGAACATGAAATCGGTGCTTATGCCGCGGCGGGCGAGCATCGATCTTCCGGGATTCTAGCGGCCGCCGCTGCTTTGGCCGCCAAACTCAATGGACTTCGCTGACATCGCGAGCGGTAGCTCAATCCATCTCGCTCAATCGCCGAAGAGTTGGGCAGGTATTTGCGGCGAGTGGCAAACCCGCATGCCATGACAGACCGTGAAGTCCTGATGTTAGACACGGGGGCCCAAACGGAGAGAGATGCCAGAGGCCGCCACGCCTA
>CAZNNJ010000413.1:0-5416 GCA_964574305.1 uncultured Rhodospirillales bacterium
GCAGATCGGATCGTTCCATGCCGTCCCAGTGCGGCAGGGGCCAGGCCGGCGCGCCGCCGAGGCAAGCCCAGACGATACCGTACTTGACCTCAGCCAGGACGGACTGAAGCCGGAAGCTTGGCGGGATATGCGCGTTGGGGTCGGCAATCGACGGAATGCGACGGCACTGGCCTTCTCCGTCGAAATGCAGCCCGTGCATCGGACAGACCAGCATGTCGCCACTGACGCTTCCGCGGCTGAGCCGGGCGCCGCGATGCGGGCAGACGTCGCGGGCGACCGAGATACCCGATGGAGTGCGGTAAACGACCAGATCGACGTCCAGCAGCCGCGCCGCGACCGGCTGTTCGCCCACTTCATGGGCGAAGGCGACCGGATGCCAAAGCGCGGCCAGCGCAGCCCAATCGGAAGCACGAAAACTCGTTTCCGCAGGCACCTGGCCGCTATGCCGGCTGCTGTCGGTAGGCAGGAACATTGCGCATCCACGACTAGCGAAGAAGGGGATGATGTTAGCGCACCCCCGCAGGCGGAATAGCAGCGATTCACGGTCGGCACGATGCCGAAACGGCAGCATGCCGCAAATGGACGATCGGCGGTGGCGCGATGCCTTTTCGGCATCGGCATGTGCGTAATTTTGTTATGGTGCAGCGCACAAGATCAGCGCATGATTTATTATTCGGTTTCGAACAACGGAGATTCAGGGTAGCCAAACCAACGCACCAACCAATTGATTTTTCAACAACATTCTCAAGGGAAAAGTTTGCATGGACGCAGGCATGCCGTCAGGACTTCAGAATTGCCCCATCGCATCAGCGAACAAGGCACGCTCGATGGGGCGCGGCAGCCACGCGATCCAGCGCCTCAATGGGTCGATTTTCGCGTTGACCTTGGCCGGCCTCACCCCCGGCGTCGCGCATGCGCAGGATGCCCAGGCTCAGACCCCGGCCGAAACGCGCGAGGAGGTCGTCGTCGTGGGCGTTCCCCCGGCGGAAAATATCATGCCGACGGCGCGTCCGACGCAATCCGTCTACGGCCTCAACCTCGGCGTGATGGAGACGCCGCGCAATACCACGATCCTGTCGAAGGAGCAGCTGCAGGCGATCAATATCGAGGACCCGCGGTCCTTCTCGTATCTGACCTCCAGCTCCTATACCGATTCCGCGTTTGGCGGGCCGAACGTGCCGCGCATCCGCGGCCAATATGGCGATATTTTCTATAACGGCATGCGCTCGAGCTTCACGACGACCGGCTATGGCGCGCCGCTCTCCTTCAACAGCATCGAGACGATCAACATCACCAAGGGCCCGGCCAGCGTGATCGCCGGGCCGGGGCCGGGTGTCGGCGGATCGGCGGACTTCATCACCAAGCGCCCGAGCCTGTCGACGGAAATGGGCCAGGCCTCGTTCGAGTTCGACACGCTCGACGTCCATCGCTGGAGCCTGGACTTCAGCGCGCCGGTCATCCCGGGCGAACTCGCCTACAGAATCAGCTATTCGGGCGAGGATAACGGCAGCCATTACTATACCCATTTCCTGGATCAGCAATCGCTTTACGCCGCCGTCACCTGGGCGCCGAACGATGCCTATAGCCTCGATTTCAATACCGAGGCCGTGTACTCGAACTATGAGGAAAATGTCGGCGTCAACCGCGTCAACCAGCAGCTCATCGACAATGGGACGTATCTGACGGGCGTACCGATCCAGGGCACCGCCGGTTCGGCCGCCATCAATGAGATCTTCGGATACGTGCCCTACCCGGTGGGGTCGCCGGGCAATCCATTCTCGCCCGCTTACGGAATTCTGACCGAATTCGTTCTCGGCAAGGGCGTCCACCTGGACGACAGGATCACGCTCGACGAGACGCCCGGCACCAGCGCCCACGCGTTCATCTACAACGCGCAGGTCATCCAGAGATACCAGTTCAACGACGATGTCGGCATCGAGAACAACACCTTCTTCGATTATGAAAACCGCGACAACCAGGCGGTGTATTATTTCTCGGACTCCGCGAAGGACACATATACGATCGAAAGCAAAACCCAGCTGCACATGAAATACGACACGCCGATTTCGAGCGACGGCGACTTCAAATTCAATAACGACATCGTCGTCGGGGGCACCATCCGCTATGCCCATGTCAATGTCGTCACCAACTTCAGCAACGAGCCGGTCGGCATCTATGACCTGACGACGAACCCCAATCTCTGGTACTTCGCGCCCAGCAAGCAGATAGATGGCGACGCCGTGCCCTATACCTCCGCCGACGGCCGAATCCAGTACGGCGTGCCCGCGCGCGATTCCGTGAATGCCGGCAGCTCCGGAATATCGGACCTGATCGATCTCGGCGCCTTCGTCGAAGACAATATATCGTTCACCGACCAGCTCAGCCTTCTGCTCGGCGGACGAATGGATATCGTGCAGAACAATGCCAAGGATCCGCTGACGGGCCCTTATATCCTGCCTCTTCCCAGGGAACATTCGACCGCCTGGTTCGGCCTCGGAAATTTCAACATCAGCCCGGTCTACAAGTTCGCGGACTGGGGCACCGCCTATCTGACCTATGACTATGCGCAGAACATCAGCGGGTCCGGCAGCGACGGCGGCGTCGGCACGTTCGGGATCGTGCCCGACAAGAAGCTGCTGCAGCTGACCAGCCGGCTCTATGAAGGCGGCCTGAAATTCAACCTGCTGGACAACAGCCTGTTCCTCGGCACGGCCGTGTTCAGTCAGGAACGCGTCATCCCCAATGGCCTCGCGGGAAACAGCGCCGCGCAGGCCCGGATCAACGGCGCCGAGTTCGAGGTCAACTACCAGCCCGAGCGCCATTTCTTCGCGACGGCGAGCTACTCCTATGTCAGGACGCGACTCAATCAGGCGATCGGTTTCTACAATTATCCGGCGCACGAAGGCCTCAATGTCGACGGCGCGGGTCTGTTCGCCGTGTTCCTGCCGGGCCAGCATTTCAAGGATCCCGGCATCCCGCAGCATGTCTTCAACTTCCTGGGCAATTACCGGCTCGATTCCGGCCTTGGCTTCACGCTCGGTGTCCAGGTCACAGGCCCGTTCGACACCTCGACATCCGGCTATCTCGATCCAAACGCCTCGCTGTTCGTCCCTGCCTCGGTTAAGAAGGCGGGCTATTATTTCCAATCGCCGCGCGTGCCCTGGCAGTACACGATCAACGCTTCGATCTTCTACGATTACGACCCCTACGAGTTCAAATTCTCGATCTTCAACCTGACCGACCAGAACAATTGGGAAGGATCGAATCCGCTCTACGGCAACGATTTCATCGTCCACTCCAACCCGATCGATTTCGATTTCACCATGAAGTACAAGTTTTGATCGCCGTCGGTGGAGCAAGATGAGGAAGCTCTGTGCACTGTTCGGTTTCCTCATCCTCGCCGCGGGCACGTCGGCAAAAGCCGACAAGCCGATCGAGGTTCGGGTCGTGGTGGTCACCACCTTCGAGGTCGGCAAGGATACCGGCGACATTCCGGGCGAGTTCCAGCATTGGGTGGAGCGCTATCCGCTGACCGAGACCCTGCCCTTTCCGATGGGCAATCGCCCGCTGCGCTACAATCCCGAGCAGCATGTGCTGGGCATCGTCACCAGCATGGGCAAGGTCCACGCCACCGCCTCGATCATGGCGCTGGCGCTGGACAAGCGTTTCGATGTCTCCAAGGCCTACTGGATCCTGGCCGGGATCGCCGGTATCGATCCGGCCAAGGGTTCGATCGGCTCGGCAGTGTGGGCGCATTATGCCGTCGACGGCGATCTGGGCTTCGAGATCGATGCCCGCGAAATTCCCAAGGACTGGCCGACCGGCAACGTGCCGGACGGGCGCGGCACCCCGTATCAGCTGCCGGTGCCGAAACGCGATGGGGATGACGGGATCGAGGCCTACAAGCTGAATGCCGGGCTGGCCGACTGGGCGTTCGGGCTGACGGCCGGCATGACCTTGCCCGACAATGACAAGCTGAAGGCCAACCGGGCCAAATACACCGACTATCCCAATGCGCTGAAGCCGCCGTCGGTCATGGTGGGCGACACGCTGACCGCCGACCGTTTCTGGGTCGGCGGGCTGATGACCAAATGGGCGGAGAAATGGGTGCCCTATTGGACCGAGGACCAGGGCGTCTTCGTGACCTCGGCGGAGGAGGATGTCGGCTATCTCCAGGCGCTGACCTATCTGGCGAAGGTCGGCAAGGTCGATTTCAGCCGGGCGATGGACCTGCGCACGGCCAGCGATTTCACCATCCCGCCGCCCGACAAGACACCGGCCGCCTTCCTGGCCAGCGAAGCCAGCGGCAGCGGCTATGGGGCCTATATGGAATCGGTCGAGGCGGCGTATCTTGTCGGCAGCAAGGTCGTCGGCGAAATCGCGACCCATTGGGACAAATACGCGGATCACGTCCCCGCCGGCAAACCCTGAGGCGAGGCAAGAGACGCCCACGCGCGGGAGTACCGATCATTTCCCCATCCATTCTCTCCAGGATCGCCGCCGGCCTCGCCATCGGCCTGGCCCTGTGTTCCCCACATTCCGCGCGGGCCGACGAGCCCAAAACCGTCCATATCGCCGGCGTTCTCTATGACGGCGTCGAATCGGCCTGGGAGAAGTCCTTCGTCGACAGCTTCGCGCGGGTAAAGGCACAGCATCCGCACGGGGTCGAAATCGATTTCCAGTACACCGAGCATGTCGGCTACGACCAGGCCGAGCAGGTGATCAGGGACTATGCCGATACCGGCAAGTTCGACATCATCTTCACCGACAGCTCCTATGCCGATGCGATCGAGAAAATTCGCGGTGATTATCCCAAGACGCTGTTCGTCTTTTCCGGCGCGAAATCCAGAGGCAGTCCCATGCCGGAAGCCATCCAGGTGTAGCCCACGCGAAAGGCGTGGTTATTGCCGGTAATGTTCACAAGGCGGCTGAGATTGTGTTCCTTGTCTCCGCTGCCGCTGGTGCTCTCGCCCCACACATCGGGGGGCGGAGTTGCCGTTTCCTGCCAGACGTGCTTTCGCTTGGAGCCATCGTAAGCCAGTTTGCGCTTGTGGCCGTAAGTGGTATCGGCTGCCAGGGGCACGAGCTTCTCAATAATCGAGCCGGTGAGCGTCAGCGTCGCCGAACTACCCGAACCGGCCGCGGCTACCCACTCGCTGGTCCACGCCCCGCACAGCCAGCCGCTGCTGGAGTAGAGGTTCGCGGTAACTTGAATCTTCTCCTGCGCTCCCGCGGGCACCCCGGTGAAGGTGTATTCGATGGGCGCTGCCCGCCCCGCCGGTTTCGGCAGGGCGCTCCGCATGATGTTGACGCCGGTCGAGTGGGTGAGGATCAGATCGTAGCGATCGAAGTTGTCCGGCCACACGTTGTTGTGCGTCGGGTCGGGCGTCACCGTGATCTTTACGTCGATGGAACG
>CAZNNJ010000414.1:0-5416 GCA_964574305.1 uncultured Rhodospirillales bacterium
TCACCGCAACGCGCCGCTCATGCGCGCGCCGCTCCTTCGGAATGGCAAGCTTCATGTTCATGAATTCGCTTCTTATTCGGGAGGCTAAGCCGCCGTGCCCGCAAGTTCCTTGACGACAGAGCCGACATAGTCCTTGGCGTCGCCGAACAGCATGTGGGTCTTGTCCTGGAAATAGAGCTCGTTCTCGATGCCGGCAAAGCCCTTGCCCATGCTGCGCTTGACCACCATCACGGTGCGCGCCTTGTCGACCTCGATGATCGGCATCCCGGCGATGGCGCTCTTCGGATCGTCGCGCGCCGCGGGGTTGACCACATCGTTGGCGCCGACCACCAGCGCGATGTCGGTCATCGGCATTTCGGGATTGATATCCTCCATCTCGACCAGCGCGTCATAGGGGATGTTGGCTTCGGCCAGCAGCACATTCATGTGCCCCGGCATCCGCCCGGCCACCGGATGGATGGCGAACCGTACGAGAGCCTGGCGCTGCATCAGCTGCTGATAGAGATCGTGGATCTTGTGCTGGGCCTGGGCAACGGCCATGCCGTAGCCGGGGACGATCACCACCGATTGCGCTGTCTCCAGCGTCATCGCCGTTTCGTCGGGCGCCAGCGAGCGCACCGTCCGATCCTCCGCCGCGCCACCGCTGGCTGCCTGGAGCTGGCCGAACCCGCCGAACAGCACGTTGGCGAACGAGCGGTTCATTGCCCGGCACATGATCACCGCGAGGATGAAGCCGGACGATCCGTCCAGCGCGCCGGTGATGATCAGCAGCTTGTTGTTGAGCACGAAGCCCATCGCGCTGGCGGCGAGGCCGGCATAGGCATTGAGGAGCGCGATCACGGTCGGCATGTCGGCCCCGCCGATCGGGACGACCAGCAGCACGCCGAAAAGGAGCGCGAGCACCACGAACACGCCGAACAGTGCCGGGCCGGCCGGCAAGGCGACAAGCGCGATTCCGGCAGCGATCGCGGCGATGAACACGCTGACATTCAGCGCCCGCTGGAGCGGGAAGATCATCGGGCGCGTGGGCATGATCTCCTGCAGCTTGCCGAATGCCATGATGCTGGCGGTGCAGGTGAGGAAGCCCAGGAACATCTCGAAGATCAGCGCGGTCATGACCAGCGGGTTTGCCGGGGCGACCGCGCCCGTCAGGCGAAAATACTCGGCCGTTCCGATCAGGCCGGTCGCCAAGGCTCCAAACGCGTGGGAAAGCGCGGTCCGCTGCGGGATCGCCGTCATCGGCATCAGGTAGGCAAGCGGCACGCCGATCGCCGAGCCGAGAAGGAAGGCGAGCGCGATAATCTCGTAATTGACGATCTCATGCCGAACCAGCGTGCCGACGATCGCCAGCAGCATGCCGATTTCCGCCGCGCGCACACCACGCCGGGCCGTCGTAGGGTGGCTCATCCACAGGAGCGACAGGATGAAGAGGGCCGCCGCCGCCAGGTAGGAGAGCTGAACCAGATGCTCGGTCACGCCCGGTTCTCCCGCTTCTTGAACATCTTGAGCATGCGGTCGGTGATCAGATAGCCGCCGACCAGATTGATCGTCGACGCCGTAATCGCGATGAAGCCCAGGACCTGCGCGAAGAGGCTTGCATCTTTCTCGCCAGCGATCGTGATCGCGCCGACCACGGCAATGGCCGAGATGGCATTGGTCAGCGACATCAGCGGCGAATGCAGCAGCGGTGAAACCCGCTTGATCAGCTGGAAGCCCAGGAAGGCCGCCAGCATGAAGATGAACAGTAGCGTTTCGTCGAGCGGCATGGCGTCATTTCGGGGTTTGAGCAAGCGTGGATCACGATTGACCCGATAAAACATTTGTACAGAAATCTTTTCTGGGACGGCAGCGAAGGTTGCCTGAGAAAAGAGCCATTCGAGGGCAAATCGGCCAAAAACGAACGCGAAAGTGCCCGGTCACGCCAGACCTTCCCGCATCTCGAACATCTTGAGCACCCGGTCGGCGATGAGATAGCCACCGATCAAATCGATCGCCGGGGCGATCATGGCGATGAGCGCCAGAAGCCGGGTAAACGGACAGGCGCCTTTCGACCCGCTTCAACTGCCCACGTAAGTCACCGGGCCTCGCACAACCATTTCTTGAAATGGCGCACCATGATGTCGATCGCCTCGCGGCCTTCGGGCATATGGACGTTGTACCAATGCGCGTGCGGCATGGCCTCGAACACCACCAAGTCGGCATCGACGCCCGCGCGTAGCAGCGCGCGATGCATCGCGGCGGTCGAACTGAGGACGGCGTCCCTGGTTCCGGTCACCAGCAAGGTTGGCGGAAAGCCGGACAGATCGCCCCGCGCGGGCGAGACCAGCGGGCTCTTGATATCCGCCGTGCCGACATAGCTGCGAATTTCGCTGAGCGGATGGTCGACCGGCAGGATCGGTTCGCCCCAGAAGCCGCTCAAGGTAAATATGCGGGCGCTGTCGCCGAGGTCGCTGAGATCGCCGCCGGCGGTGAAGATGCCGAGGCAGGCCGGCAACGGCAGGCCTTCGAGCTTCAGCCGCATCGCTGTCTGGCCGGTCAGGAAACCGCCGGCCGAGGTGCCGTAGATGCCGATATCGCCCGGCGCGTGATGCTTCAGCACCTCTTGATAGACGGCCACGATATCGTCGGTCGCGGCGGGGAACGGATGCTCCGGCGCCAAGCGGTAATCGACAGAGATGACCGGAATGCCGGTGAGGTGCGCGATCGGGATCGCCTCGACCAGCGCGCCCGACCCCATGACGAAGCCGCCGCCATGCATGTTGATCAGTACCGGCCGGCGGTCGCCGAACGATACCGGCTCAAGCGGCTTGACCATATGGCAGCGCACGCCACGGATCGAAATCTCCTCGATCTCGACCGGAAAGACCGCGCGCGTGACCTCGTTGAGCTGAAGCATCACGGCGTCCACTGCCGCGCGCGACTCCCACATCGCGGTCGGGCCTTCGGGCATGGGCGTGTCGCCCCAGGGAGACGCCGCCAGATACGCCCTTGCCTGGTCGCTGACAGAAGCCGGAACCGGCACGCGCGTTCCGCCCAGGTCCACGGTGCCGTCAGCGTCGATCTTGTAGGCCATGAAGTCGGTCTCCTCTTCTATTCCGCCGCGATCAGGTCTTCGCCGGGCTCGGGCGGGAAGATCGCCGGCAGGCCGGGATCGTAGACGCGGGTCAGCAGGCGGATGAAGGCCTGATCGGTCAACGGGTCGGAAGGCAGCGGGAAGGTTTCGCCGCGCTTGCGCAGGTCGGCAATGAAGATGTCGAATATCTGCCCGTGACCGATATCGTCAGTGTGGTCGAGCGTGACCTTCAATTCCTGGTAGTCCATGAATATGTCCGCGCCCCAATGGACCAGGAAGCGCATCTCCTCTGCCGGGAGTTGCTGGATGACCTGGCCGTCGGTCGTGATCTGCCAACCGTCGGCCGAGTTGGGATCGGCGCCGATCACGGAATTGATGGCCAAACCCTGCGGCCGGCGCATCGATGACGGGCCGTTAGACTGGGCCGTGTGATACATCATCTCGTTCTCGACCACGACGGCGCGGCCCCACATCGGCGCATGGATCTGGCGCGGCTCCCCCTGTGGACCATCGGGCCAGTAGGTGAAGCCGCCCCCGACCTTGCCCTGGTAGTACCAGGCGATGACCTGCGCCTTCTTCGCCTGCCAGCGTTTGAACAGGCCGGACTTCACCATCATGTTCATCAGCCAGACCGGCGTGGACTGGAAACTCAAGCCGCGAAAGCGGGTCGCGTCGACATGCGGCGCGCCGGCCCCGCCGCAGGGGCCCTGCAGGTTGAACAGCATGCTGTCGGGCCGTGCATACTCGGCCTTCCAATAGCCGCGCACCAGGTCGAGGAACTTGGGGTTGTAGAAGCAATCCTCGATCTCGGGATGCAGGCAGGTCTGGCCCTGGGCGAAGTAGCCGCGGAAGACCGGCGACAGGAACATATCCCAGGTTGCCTTCACACCTTCTGGAAGGCTGCCCGAAGTGGTCGCGATCACCTCGTCCGGCGACTTGAAATGCTGCGACAGGATAAGGGTCCAGGGACCGTTGCGACGAACGAGATCGAACATGCGGCGATGCTGGTCGGCCGTGTAGGCTCCCTCGATGACCTGCGGCTCGGCGGTTGGTTTGAGGATATTCGCTGTGCTCACGATGCACTCCTATGGCTGATGTTCGCGCATCTGGACGATCTCGATCAGATGTCCGTCAGGGTCCTTGATGAAGGCCACCCGGATGCCGTGCTCGGCCGCGGTGCGGACAGGCCTGTCGATAACCGCACCGGCCGCGACCGCCGTTTGGATGGTCCGGTCGATATCGGCGACAATGAAGCCCAGGGTCGCCTCCCCGCGTGCGGGAACCGGCCGGTTGGGGTATCGCTGGATGACGAGGCTGGGGACGGAATAGCCCGCGCCCGCCGGCCCCATGATGATCTCGTCGAGCTCAGCCTGGCCTTCGCCCTGCCGGACCCGGTTGATCTGCGCGAGCCCGAACACGTCGTGATAAAAACCGTACAGGCGGTCGACGTCCGCGACGATGATCTTGGTGAAGCTGAATTGGCTGCTCATCCGGCACCCGCCTTGTTGTCGACCGGGAAGTGGAAAGCGTAGTCCTCCGGCTTGGGCTCGCGCAGCAGGGTCCACATGTCGACCAGCCTGTACGGGCACGACATGTAAACGCGCCCCTTGCTGTTGCGGTAATAGCTGCGCGCCCTGGGGTGCGACCACACCATCGACTTGAGGTCGCCGTCGACCTGGGCATTGTAGGCGTCGAACGCATCCTTGTTCTGCTCGACCGCGCGGGCGCCCTTCTCGACGCTCATGTCGCGGCATTCGACGATATAGTGGATATGCCCCTCGACGATGAGATTATGCCCGCCCGCATGATTCGGGACGCTGTTGGGGCCGACGACCCAGAACAGGTTCGGGAATCCCTCCATCGTGGTGCCGAGATAGGCGCGCGGATCCTCATCGCCCCATTCCTCGCCGAGACGGCGCCCGTCCCGCCCGACGATATCGACGTCATCGTCGACCGAATCATCGTCAAAGAGGGTCTTCGCTCGCGCCTGCACGAATCGGTCGAGCTGGCGCTTCGACACGGCAACGGGGCGTGCATCGTCAGCCACGAAGAGGGGGACCAGTGGCAAGATCGGCTCTTCAGCAGCCGCTTTGCGTGTCCCGACTGCGAGACGAGCTACCCGGAAAGTTCGGCGTTTCTTGAACCTCCAAGCCTTAACCTCGCCGACGTGGGTCTCTACGACGCGGCCGCTGGACCAGGCTCGTTCACCGGAGGGCGGGTCTGCATGACCGCAGCCAAAGGCCTCGCCGAAATGCACGGCAAACTGGTTGCGCCTATCTCCAACTTGCTTGCCGTCGCTTCTCAAGCGCTGCCTTCCGAAGTCCCTCTCGCACCCATCCTTGA
>CAZNNJ010000415.1:0-5409 GCA_964574305.1 uncultured Rhodospirillales bacterium
CAGGTCAATTGCGGCTCCACACCGGGGCGGGCCACCTGGCCGGCTCTGCTCACAAGGGACGCTATCCCTGGCTGGACGTGGCGCTGGAATGGGGCGAGGACCAAGCATCCTTCCGCAAGCGGCAGCATGCCGCGGACGACTTGACCAACCTGGTGGATGCGGTCGCGGCGGCGGCCGAGCCGGAGCGCCACCTGATCGTTCCACGGCCGCCTTCCCAACCCAAGGCATCCTGGGCGCGCAAGCTGTTCAAGAAACCGGTGGTTTGCATTCATCCCACCGCCGGCAACGACTTGAAGCAATGGCCTCCGGAATATTTCGCGTTGCTCATCAACCAGCTCCTTGCGCTGGAGGACGTGCATATCGCCGTCGTAGGCGGCCCCGACGACGCGCCGATCGTGTCGACAATCCTCGACAAAGTGACCGACAATGGCGAGGTCTGGTCCATGGTCGGCAAGCTCAAGTTGACCGAGCTTCCCGACTTCATCGCCGCCTGCGCGCTGTTCGTCGGCAATGACAGTGGCCCGAAGCATATCGCCGCGGGTCTCGGAATCCCGACGATCGGCATTCACTCCGGCATCGTCGATTCCCGCGAATGGGGTCCTATTGGAAATCTCGCGGTCGGAATCGACCGCGATATGACTTGCTCCCCGTGCTACCGCTCGAAACTGGAGGACTGCCACAGGTCGCTGGCCTGCCTGCGGCAGATCCTTCCCGGGGAGGTCTATCGCGTCTGCAAAAGAATGCTGTTTTTGCATCGCAACAAAATTCATCAGGATGAACCGAAGTGACCGGATAGCGCATTGCAACATAAGCAGGAAATGCAGTATATCTTTCCCTTGCGGGTGCAATTAGGCGATAGGGCGAGGATTTCAAGGTGGGCACAATCCCGACGTTCAAGCTGCTAAAGCAGAGGCTTTCAATAGTCACAGTCAATGGACAGCTCAAAGTCAATAATTCGTATGATGAGTTTTTAGATATCATGCGAATTCTGCTTCGCGGTGTTCATGTTGATGAAACATGGTATATATCCGAATACCCCGATATTGCCGAGGCTATTGCCGCCGGGGAAGTGAAATCAGGTCGACAGCATTTTATCGATTCTGGATATTTCGAGGGTCGTCTGCCGGCACCTCTTGAAATCGACGAAGCTTGGTATCTGGCAGAGTATCCCGACGTCGCGGAAGGCATAGAGCGTGGGGAGATACAATCCGCGCTCCAGCATTTTATCGAACATGGCCATGAAGAAGGCAGAACCTCATCTCCATAACCGGTCTATGAGCCATATTTCGAATTGCGTTCGACTTGGCGCTTCCGGATTTGAAACTATCCCGATGGGCGAGCCTGGGATCGAGGAACAATGATTCTGATAACGGGCGGCGCCGGCTTCATCGGCTCCTATCTTCAAGCCGAGCTGGCCGCGCTCGGCCATGACACCGCCATCGTCGATTGGCTTGGCTCGGAAGGGAAATGGCGCAATGTCGCCGGTCATCCGCCGTCTCGCATCATCGCGCCGGAGGAACTGGCCGCGTTCTTGGCCGAGGAGCCAGCAATCGACGTCGTTTTCCATCTCGGCGCCATCAGCGAAACCACGGCAATGGACGGAGACTTGGTCTGGCGGACCAATGTCGTCCTGTCGCAGCAATTGTGGGACTGGTGCGCGGCCCGCGGTGTCCGCTTCATCTATGCCTCCTCGGCCGCCACCTACGGCAATGGCGAAGAAGGATTCGATGACAATCCGGCAGAATTGGGTCGGCTCAGGCCGCTCAATCTCTATGGCTGGTCGAAGCATGTGTTCGACCGGCAGGTGATGAAGCGTCTCGCCGAAGGCGGACCGAAGCCGCCGCAATGGGCCGGCCTCAAATTTTTCAACGTCTATGGCCCCAACGAGTACCACAAGGGCAAAATGATCTCGGTGGTCAAGGTCAAGTACGACGAGCTTGCCGCCGGCGGCCCTGCCCGGCTATTCCGGTCGGACCGGCCGGACCTTGCGGACGGCGCCCAGGCGCGGGATTTCATCTGGGTCGGCGACGTGGTCGACGTCATGCTCTGGCTGCTCAAGACACCGGAGGCAAACGGCCTCTTCAATCTCGGCACCGGCGCCGCCCGGACCTATCTCGATCTGGCCAACGCGGTCTGCGATGCGATCGGGGTAGAGCGACGGATCGAATTCATTGATATGCCCGCAAGTCTCAGGGGCCAGTATCAATCCTTCACCCAGGCGAATATGGACCGCCTGCGCACCGCCGGCTACGGGGGTCAATTCACGACGCTGGAAGACGGAATCCGGCGTTATGTGCAAGGCTATCTCGCCTCAGGCACACCCTGCCACTAAGCAGCAACCGAGGCCTCAGGCGCCGGGGCGACCAGGCGGATCGTATTCCTGCAGAGCGTGAGCCAACAATCGAACGACAGGTCATGGGCGTTCTCACCCGGGGCGAAGCGGTCCATATAGCCTTTGAGCAGCCCCGGCTCGATCTGCTCGGCCGTGCCTGGCTCGTGGGTATCGTCGGCCAGTTCCACCCAGAGCAGTGTCACCGGCCCGTAGTCGCGCAATGCCGCCGACAGAGCGCGTGCATCCTCCAAAGTTAACGGCGTCATGCCGTGGAAAACAAAGATCTTTTCGCCGCGCGTCATTTCCTCGACGAGCTTGCGGATAAGAAGCGGAAGCCTGCGCAATTCGCGTTTCGCGATCACGGCCGGCTCCTGCTCGCCAACCATGACCCAGGCATGGAAGAGGAAGCCGAAGCACTTGTCGAGAACCATATATTCCTTGCCGGTGGCCGAGACCTGAACCTCGATACTCCTGGCCGCTTTTCCCAGCCCGTTGAATTTTGCCTTCAGCGCATTCAACAGCTTCGGCAGCGGCGTGCTGGAGAAACGAAACAGCCCGAGCGGCTCGGCGCCGCACCGCCGCTGGACGAGGCCGAACTCGCAGTTCTCGCCGATGCTCTCGAACATCATGGCCAGATCCTGAAGATCCCGCTCCCGCAGTTCCTCGGCTGAGCCCGTCTTTTTAACCTCGGAGGCAGGTACGAGCCGGCCAAGCGAGACCGATCTCACCGCCGCTCCCAAGAGGCGCTGGTCGTCGCCAATCCCAAGACTGATGGGCTGGGCTGCGTCCGGGAACTGCAAGCTTATCGTGATCTGATCACGGCCAGCCAGAATTGACCAAGGAAGGTCGCAGTCCAATATTGATCTGTCTTGAGACCGGACCACCCCGATCTCCTCATCGTTCACCAGTATGATGATGCGCTGAACCGGCAAGACGCCGTTGGCAACAAACGGCGCGCAATGGATGCGAAGGATATAGTCGCTGGCATCCTCAGGCCGCGGCAGGTCGATGATCGCCTGCCCTGCATTTGTCCAGGTGAATTCACGCTCTGGAACCGCCCAGCCCTCGCGCCTGACTTCCCCACCGTTTCCGCCATTGTGGAAAGTGTATTCAGAGACGGTGATCATGGATAGATCGGTCGATCCCGCCGGCAACGGAGCCTGAAGATGCTCGATCGCCGGCACACCCTCCGATACGAACACCCTTGCGCGCCCCGGCGGGTCCTCATTCGCCAATGTTTCGGGAAGACCGAACACGCTGTCCTTGCCGGCAATCTCGACAATTTCGCTGCCGCGGGTCGATGAACGGCCGGTTTTTTTCAAAACCCAGCGGATCACGTTGAACAGCTTCTGGTCCTCCGACGTCGCCGACCGGATCTGATCGGAGAAGAACCGGCGGGCTTCCTGGGTCGTCAACAGCTTTTCGGATCCATTGTGACGCGAGCTTGCTTGAATCCCCCAGCGTTCATCGAGCCAGCGACGATATCGCGAGGTTTCCGTAACCTCGATGTCGTAACGCAGGATGTGCTCGATGGCGCATTCGTAAGTCGCAATCTGCTCCTTGCCCAGGTAGTGACAGATGCGGTTTGGTGGACAGATTCGCGGCTCAGTCAGGCATTGCGTCGCAAGCATTTTCCAATAAGCCGGCGTCCGCTCGTCCTGGAGTCGATCGAGACCGAGAAATGCCATGATCTCGATCGTGTCGGGCGTCGTGATGCCCGGATCCTGGCGCAGGCGCCCTGCGGCATAGTTTGCCTGGGACAGGAGCAATTCCACCGGATCGCGGATGACCGTGAACATTTCATCGCTCGCGCGCACGCCCCCGACATCGATATAATCGCCGATGGTCATATGCCCGTAGACGAAGAGTTGCTCGTAAAAAGGCGCCGCCCGGACGAGCCCGCTGAGCGCCGCGATAAGCTCTTCGCTCGAAACCCAATCTGCCCGGGTGAGCACTTTGGGAAAGGAAAGGCGATTCGGCGCCAGATTGAGGACGAGGTCGGTCCCGGCGCATTTTGGAACGTGAATGAATATCTGGCGCTGCTTATCCGAATGAAGCTTCAAAAAATTCCGCATCGCGCTGCGCTGGAACTCGGGCGATTCCAGCGTCGCCCGCAAATGCCGCCGACCGTCATACCCCTCGGCCGGCGTCGCCAGCGCGATGTTGTCCGGCGCCCTCAAGAGCACGGCGGTATAGACCTGCCGCGGCCGAATACCTTCCGGCCTGATCCGGTCGAGAAGCTTGCTCAGCCCTTCCTTTGGATCATAGAGGCCGAGCAGCTGAAAGATCTGAGCCAAGTCCTTGGGCATCGGAAGCGGCAGATGCCGGAGGGACTGAATCAGGTCCATCTGAGACAGTTCCTTTTCAGCCATTCAAATTACTCATCTTCGTAGAATCTATGATCACTACGGATGTTAAGAGATAACGTCACAAGATGAAAGCCCGTACATTATCAAATTTCAAGTTTTTGAAGCGCCTGCATTCTAGAATTTCGATATGAAGAACAATCGAGCGGCGCTATGGCTGAATCAATGACACAAATCTTTTACTCAAACTGGATACAGAGATTCAGAATTTGAACTAGAGGAAACAAAATATATTCATCAGTAGCTAGCCGACCTTCAACCCAACAACCTTAACGAGATCGCCGACTTGCTGCAAACTGTCTATCTCCCGCGTATTCAGTTGAATCCCGAAACGCTCCTCGGTCGCCATGATGATCTCGATCTGTTTGAACGAGTCCCATCCCTTTACGTCCTTCGCACTCAATTCCGGCGTCAATACGATGTCGTCACGCAAAAAAACGTCATGAAATATCTCGGTCAGCGCGGTATAGATCTCCGTGTCGTTCGGCATCTTTTTTAACCCTCCACCACGTGAATGAATGTGTCGATCGGCGTAAATGCCGTTAGGTCCAGCCCGTTCAGGTTCCCGCCCGCTTCGTCGGCATGCTCCTGCGTGAACCCTAGCCGCGTATAGTGCTCCCTTACCATGCCGTTTTTCTTGGTCGGAATATATTCGCCGATCAGCTTGCCTGCGCCTAAGCGCCGCGCCTCGGCGGCGACGAGGTTCAGCGT